>CANHCY010000006.1 GCA_947459295.1 Chitinophagaceae bacterium | reverse complement strand
TTTCATAGGGTAAAGGTAAGTCCTTGCTTATATTTATTACCTTTGCAGCCTTAAAAACAGGGCTGTAATTGCATTACAGAACCGATTAACCCACAAAGGTATGCGTGTAAAATATCCAGAATTCCAGGGGCTTTATCTGCCTAGCATTGAGCAGTCAATTTTAGCTAAATGGAAAGAAGAAGAGGCGTTTGAACAAAGTGTGCGTTTACGTGAAGGTAACACTCCTTTTGTATTTTATGAGGGTCCGCCTAGTGCCAATGGAATGCCTGGTATTCACCACGTTATTTCTAGAACTTTAAAAGACATGGTGTGTAGGTATAAAACCATGCAAGGTTTTCAGGTAAAAAGAAAAGGCGGATGGGATACGCACGGACTTCCGGTAGAACTTGGGGTTGAAAAAGAATTAGGCATCACAAAAGAAGATATTGGTAAAAAAATTACCATAGAAGAATACAATAAAAAATGTAGAGAAGCCGTGCTTCGTTACAAAGACAAGTGGGATGAGATCACTACTAAAATGGGATACTGGGTAGATTTAAATGACCCGTATATCACTTTTGAAAATGATTATATCGAAACACTTTGGTGGATTTTAAGTGAATTGTACAAGAAAGGATATTTGTATGAGAGTGTAAGTATTCAGCCGTATTCTCCTGCTGCCGGAACGGGGCTTAGCTCGCACGAATTAAACCAGCCAGGCACTTACAAAGATGTAAAAGACACGTCTTGTGTTGCGATGTTTAAAGCAAATGCAACAGATGCGCGCAACCAATTTTTACTAGACGCTGCTGGTGATAACGAAGTGTATTATTTAGCATGGACAACAACACCTTGGACACTTCCTTCTAATTTAGGATTAACCGTTGGGCCAAATATCGAGTATGTGTTGGTTAAAACCTTTAACCCGTACACGCATGCGCCAGTGCATGTTGTGCTTGCCAAAGCCTTACTATCAAAGCTTTTTAAGCCAGAAGCAGAAAACGGAGATTTTGAAAATTACAACCCTGATCAAAAAATATTGCCTTGGAAAATAGTGGCAAATTTTAAAGGTGCTGATATAGAAGGGGCACAGTATGAACAACTCATGCCATCTGATGCAAATAGTATGGAGGTGATTGATGCAATTACACCTGGTGCAAAACCCTTTAGAATTTTAGTAGGTGATTTTGTTACCACCGAAGATGGTACAGGTATAGTACATACCTCACCTGCGTTTGGCGCAGACGATTACCGTGTTGGACAAAAAAATAATATTGGTATTTTAACACTTGTAGATAGAGCAGGAAAATTTGTAGATGGCGTTGGTGAGTTTAGTAACCGCTATGTAAAAAATTACAAAGACGACCCTAATTATGTAGACGTTAACGTAGACATCTGTGTAAAGCTTAAAAAGGAAAATCGTGCATTTAAAGTAGAAAAATACGAACACAGTTATCCGCATTGTTGGAGAACGGATAAGCCTATTTTATACTATCCACTGGACGCTTGGTTTATTAAAACCACAGCCGTTAAAGACCGTATGGTTGAACTCAATAAAACCATCAACTGGAAGCCAGCTTCTACCGGCGAAGGCCGTTTTGGTAACTGGCTTGAAAATATGGTGGATTGGAATTTGAGTAGAAGTAGATACTGGGGAACGCCTTTGCCAATATGGCGAACAGAAGACGCAAGCGAACAGGTTTGTATTGGCTCTGTAGAGGAATTAAATGCTGGCATCAAAAAAGCAAATGAAGTTTTAGGCGGAAGCGTCAATCAAAATTATTTGCACGGCGGTATCTTAGATTTACACAAACCATTTGTTGATGATATTGTTTTAGTGAGTGCATCTGGTAAACCCATGCACCGCGTTTCAGATTTAATTGATGTTTGGTTTGATAGTGGCGCTATGCCTTATGCGCAGTGGCATTATCCATTTGAAAATAAAGACCTTGTAGATAAGGGTCAAGCTTTTCCTGCCGATTTTATTTGCGAAGGTGTGGATCAAACACGTGGCTGGTTTTATACACTGCATGCGATTGGTGTGATGCTTTTTGATAGCGTTGCCTATAAAACCGTTGTGAGTAATGGACTCGTGCTAGATAAAAACGGCAACAAAATGAGTAAGCGACTTGGTAACGTTGTTAATCCATTTGAAACCATTGAAAAATATGGCGCCGACGCAACCCGTTGGTACCTTGTTACCAATGCTTCGCCATGGGATAATTTAAAATTTGATGTAGCGGGTATTCAAGAAGTGCAACGTAAGTTTTTTGGAACCCTTTATAATACGTATCAATTTTTTACACTCTATGCAAACGTAGATGGCTTTTCTTTTTCGGAAGCGCCAGTCCCTTTAGCAGAGCGTCCAGAAATTGATCGTTGGATTTTATCAAGTTTACATTCGCTCGTTAAAAAAGTAACTGCAGCAATGGATGATTATGAACCAACCGTCGCAGGAAGAGCCATTGAATCTTTTGTTGATGAGCAACTGAGTAACTGGTATGTAAGACTTTGTAGAAGAAGATTTTGGAAAGGTGAATATGAGCAGGATAAAATTAGTGCGTATCAAACTTTATATGAATGCTTAGAAACGGTGATACAATTAACAGCCCCAATTGCGCCGTTTTTTACTGATGCTATTTTTGGTAATCTTAATAGCGTAACGGGTAAGCATCAAGTAGCGTCTATTCATCATGCAAATTTCCCAGTGGCCAATGACTCATGTATTGATGCCGCATTAGAGGAAAGAATGCAATTAGCCCAGGATGTATGCTCGTTGGTATTAAGCCTTCGTAAAAAAGTAAATATTAAAGTGCGTCAGCCACTTCAAAAAATACTCATCCCGGTACTAGACCCTGCCATGCAGGATCAACTGGTTTTAATCCAGGATTTGATAACGGCAGAGGTAAATGTTAAAGAAATTGAATATTTGACTGAAACGGAGGGGATTATTAAGAAAAAGATAAAACCCAACTTTAAGGCACTCGGTACCAAAATGGGGGCTAAAATGAAAGCAGCCGGCGCGGCCATTACTGCCATGACTGCTACTCAAATTGCTACCCTCGAAAAAACAGGCGAGATTCTCTTATCTGTTGAGGGTGAAGAACTTAGCATTGCTTTGACCGAAGTTGAAATTGCTGCAGAAGACATTCCGGGTTGGAGCGTTGCCAGTAAAGGTAGCCTAACAGTGGCCCTCGATATTACGATTACACCCGATTTACAACAAGAAGGGGACGCCAGGGAGTTTGTAAACCGTGTACAAAATATTCGAAAAGACAGCGGTTTTGCCCTTACAGACCGTATATTCGTGACCCTTGAGCATTGCGACAGGCTAAAGGAGTCGATTGTTAAATATAACAACTATATTTGCCGCGAAATTTTAGCTGATTCTATCAATTGGGTAGACCATGTTGCAAACGCAACGGAGCTCGAAGTAAACGAGAATTTGCTAAAGGTTTCAATAACTAAACAAGCATAACAACAAGCATATGGCTACAAAGAAACCAGCCCCAAAAGCAGCACCTGCTAAAAAAGTAGCAGCTCCAGCTAAAAAGGCGGCACCGGCCAAAAAAGCAGCACCTGCTAAAAAAGTAGTTGCTCCTGTAAAAAAAGCAGCACCTGCTAAACCAGCAGCGCCCGCTAAAAAAGTTGCAGCTCCTGTAAAGAAAGCTGCACCTGCTAAACCAGCAGCACCCGCTAAAAAAGTAGCCGTGCCTGTAAAAAAAGCAGCACCTGCAAAACCAACAGCACCCGCTAAAAAGGCAGTTCCTGCTAAACCAGTAGCGCCTGCTAAAAAAGTAGCAGCTCCAGTACCTGCAAAAAAAGCGGCACCTGTAAAACCAACTCCAGCGCCTGCAAAAAAAGCAGCGCCTGCAAAAGCGGTGCCAGCAAAAGCGGCACCTGCAAAACCTGCAGCTCCAGTAAAAGCAGCGGCACCGGTTAAAACAGCAAAGCCTGCAAAAGCAGTTAAACCTCCTCCTGCTAAAGTGATTGTTAAAACGGCACCAGTAAGACCTGGTGGAAAAGTAGTTTTACCTTCTAAGCCAGTGCCAAAAATTGCACCTGCGCCAGTGGTAAAAGCAAAACCAACGCCACTTCCTCCAATGCCTAAAAAGCCGGAAGTGAAATTGCCGCCAGCACCACCTAAAAAGCCGGTTAGAAAACCATTAGAACCCATTAAAGACGTAAAGGTGCCAAAGACAAATACTAAATCAAGTGTACCTTATAGCCCAGGCTATACACCACTCGAAAAAAGAGTGCAAATAGTAACGAGAAGTACTCAAACACTCGTTAAATATAGTGATGCGGAATTAAACGATTTCCGTGAGCTTATTAATAAAAAATTAGAAGCTGCTAAAAAAGAGCTTGTGTACTTGCAAGGTTTAATTACCCGTAAAGATGAAATGGGTGGTGATAATGACGATGCACGTTACATGACGATGGAAGATGGAAGTGTAAGTATGGAAAGAGAGCAGTTGTCTCAAATGGCTAGTCGTCAAATTACCTATATCGACCATCTTGAAAAAGCAATCATGCGTATTGAGAGTAAGACTTATGGAATTTGTAGAGTTACTGGTAAGTTAATTGACAAAGCTCGTTTACGTGCTGTGCCACATGCTACACTTAGCCTAGAAGCTAAATTAGGTCTTGTAAAACCAAGTCCTGATCAACAATAAATTTAGATTTTGATCTATAAAAAAGGCCGCAAATTGCGGCCTTTTTTTGTGCTGTGTTGTATCAAGCTGAGTTGATTTCGCAAGAAACATTATTATATTTATAAATATGAACAAAATTTAATAGGTTGTGTTTCACTATAGAAATACAATACTGCCTTTAGATTTTAGAACAACAAACTTCAGTAGCAGCTATTGCAAAAAAATTAAATCATAATTCAAATGAAAAAATTTCTTTTTATTTTAAGTTTTTGTTTGCCATTTACTTTAATGGCCCAAAACATTGAAAAGACAGTTAAATTAGGATGTTATCCTCCAAATGGAACCAATCGAATTTTAAATAGACCGGACACTAGTGCTATTCATCCCGCCTATTTGAGTGAATATAAGGGCGGAGGTTTTTTAGGCTCGAGTTGGTCATTTGTTGCTACAAAAGTTATTGTAAACAAGCAAGGAAAGTTTTATTATGGAGACATTTATTCTCCTAGAGGTGGAAAGTTAAATGTAAAACAAAATCGGTATAACGGACCCGTATATGTGTTTGCTAAAGATTGGGTTTGCGAGTAATTCTTATTTTACTTCTTGCATATCAATCAGGCGCTTATACATCCCGCCTTTAGAAAGTAGTTCGTCATGTGTGCCGCGTTCTGCTATTTCTCCTTTTTGTAAGACAATAATTTCATCGGCGTGTCTGATGGTAGATAGGCGGTGCGCAATAACAATAGAGGTCCTGTTTTGCATCATTTTATTGATGGCGTCTTGCACCAGTCTTTCACTTTCTGTATCAAGAGATGAAGTGGCTTCATCTAAAATTAAAATGGGTGGATTTTTTAAAATGGCTCTTGCAATGGTAATGCGCTGACGTTCACCGCCACTTAATTTACTACCTCTGTCGCCAATATTAGCGTCATACCCATCTTCTTTGCTTTCTATAAATGCAGCAGCATTGGCTACCGTAGCGGCGGCTGTAATGGCTGCTGGGCTTGCTGTTTGGACGCCTAGGGCAATATTTTGTGCGATGCTATCATTAAATAAAATAGGCTCCTGCGTTACAATACCCATAGCTGCACGCACGCTTTGTAAACTATATTCTTTGATGTTGATGCCATCAATTAAAACTTCACCTTCTGTTACGTCATGAAAACGCGGAATTAAATCCGCTAACGTGCTTTTACCGGCACCCGATGAACCTACCAGTGCTACCGTTTTTCCTTTTTCAATAACAAGGTTGATGTTTTTTAAAATGGTAGTATCGTCATAAGAAAAACTTACATTTTTAAACTCGATGCGCTGTTCAAAATTTTCTAAAATTGTTGCATTTGGTTTGTCTTTAATGGCAACGGGTGCTTTTAAAATTTCTTCAATTCGTTCGATAGCGGCACTGCCTCTTTGTGCATTATAAAATGAACTAGATAAAGATTTTGCCGGATTAATAATTTGCGTAAAAAATAAAATGTAGGTGATAAAACTTTCTGGTCCGAGTCCTGCTTGGTTATTTAATACGAGTCTTCCGCCAAACCATAAGATACAAGAAAGCACAATCACACCTAAAAATTCGGACATCGGCGATGCCAAATCTTTTCTAAAATTCATTTTGTTGCGGATATGATTGAGCGCATTGTTGTTGTCTAAGAACTTTTGTAATAGTATTTTTTCGGCATTGAAAGCCTTGATAACCCTTAGTCCACCAAGGGTTTCATCTAATATAGACAGTAGCGTGCCTAACTTTTCTTGTGAACTGGTAGATTGTTTTTTTAAACTTCTACTAAGGCGTCCAATGACAAAGCCTGTTACCGGTAATAGTACTAATAAAAACAAAGACAATACCGGACTTAAAAAAACCAAGAATATTAAAATGATAAGGATATTGAGTGGATCTTTAATAAGTCCTTCTAACGTACTCATCACACTCCATTCAATTTCGTTGGCATCATTACTCATTCTACTAATAATATCGCCTTTACGCTGTTCGGTAAAATAGCCAATTGGAAGGTCTAATAATTTTTTATACAAATCGGAGCGCAGCGTTGTCATTACATAATTGCGCATGGGTGCTAGCACCCTAAAGGACAAGTAAGTAAATAAATTTTTAAAGAAGATGGCCGTAATAATAATACCACAGATGGCGCCAAGCGCATATACGGTTCCTTCTTCAATAATGATTCTAGAAATAAAATATTTGAGGTAATTTAAAATAGTGCCCGCAGATAAACTGGCATCTGAAGCAATTGGTTTTGTAGTGATGAGTTTTTCAGTTCCAAATAAAAGTTGCAAAAATGGCGCCAACATAGCCAGCGAAACCAGCGAAAACAGGATGGACAAGAGGTTAAATACCACGTAAAGGACAATATTCCTTTTTTGGGTCCGGAGGTAAAACAGAATTCGTGAAAAACGCTTCATAAATGATAAAATCGTTAAAACAAGGCAAAGTAACTAATTTTACAGCCAATTAAACACAAAGAACATGGAGGAAGGTAAACGTCAACGTCAGGTAGCCGGTGCTATTCAAGAAGAAATGAATGATATTTTTAGAAGGCTAAACCTTTCTATGATAGCTGGTGGTATGGTTTCCATCTCATCCGTGAAAGTGACCCCAGATCTTTTGGAGGCACGTATTTACTTAAGTTTGTTTCAGGTTCCAGATGCTAAGGAAGTGATGAAAGTGATTGAGTCTAGGGCCTGGGAGATCAAAAAGGAGCTAGCCGACCGTGTAAAGCATCAGTTTAGGCGTATTCCGGTATTACATTTTTACCACGATGACACGCTTGATTATGTGTTTAAGATGGAAGAAATCTTTAAGCAAATTAGTGCCGAAAAAAAGGCAACAGAAGAACCTAATCGTGGTGACGATACAGATCCAGCATCAAATTAATCAAGTCTCGTGCAATATTTATTTGCTTGGCGGTATTTTAAATCAAAAAAGTCTACAAGTGCAATTAACATTATTGCATGGGTAAGCGTTACGGCTATTGCGGTAGGCGCGGCGGCACTCATTGTTATTTTAAGTGTATTTAATGGTTTCGAAGATTTAGTAAAAGGTCTCTACACTGATTTTTACGCAGACATGCGCGTGCTTCCTGCACAGGGTAAAAGAATGAATCTCGATGATAAAACTGTATACACAATAAAATCTATTGAGGGCATAGTAGCTGTAAGTAAAGTGATTGAAGAAAAAGCATTACTTGCCAATGGCGATTATCAGAGCATTGTGGTAGTAAAAGGGGTGGACTCTGGTTTTGCCCGCACCAATAATATTTATAAGCATATTGTAAGAGGTAGTTATACAATGGGTGATCTGCAAAACCCAGGTATTGTAATAGGCGCAGGCATCGAAAACGCAGTAGGTGCCGATGTTACAAAAGGCGGATTTCCTTTAACGCTCTATACGCCTAATAAAGGCGCGGGTTTTGACGCCGTAGATGGCATGTTTGCTTTTAATGTAACAGGGAAAGGGGTTTTTGCGGTGCAACAAGAGTTTGACAATAAATTTATTTTTACCAACCTGTCTTTTTTACAGTACATGCTTTCAATGACACCCAATCAGGTGAGTGGCTTAGAAATAAAAATAAATGGCAGTCCCGAAAAAATAAAAGCAAAACTACAAAATGCACTTGGTAAAAATTTTATTATAGAAACGCGCTACGAGCAAAACAAAAATTTGTATGCCGTCATGCAAATGGAAAAGTGGGTGATTTATGGTATTTTAAGTTTGATACTAATTGTTGCCGCATTTAACATGATTGGTGCACTTACCATGCTAGTGTTAGAAAAACAAAAAGATATTGCAGTGCTAAAAGCAATGGGATCAAGCGCTTCACTGATTCAAAAAATATTTATTACAGAAGGGGTCGTACTTGCTGGTGTGGGCACGGCTATTGGAACAGCAATTGGCACCATTATTTGTGTACTCCAATTAAAATTTAAAATTATTACACTCGGTGGTGGCGGTAGTTTTATTATTGATTACTATCCTGTAAAATTAATGGCTACCGACTATGTACTAGTTGTTACTACCATAGCAGTTATTGCACTACTAGCCGCATGGATACCTGCTAAAAAAGCAAGCCAGCAATTATTATCATTAAAAAGTTAGCAGACTAATGTAGCGGCGCTACATTAGTAATCACCCAAGGTTTCTGGTAATTGAGAAAGTGCATCAGCAAGTTGTGCATCGTTTGGTGCAATTCCATGCCACTCGTGCGTTCCTTCCATAAAACTAATGCCTTTACCCATTTCTGTTTTCATTAAAATACAGATAGGTTTACCTTGACCCGTTAAAGATTTAGCTTTATCAAGTGTTGCAACAACGTCTTCCATATTGTTACCATCCATATCAATTACGGTCCAGTTAAATGCTTCAAATTTGGCACGTAAACTGTCAAGGTTCATTACTTTTTTGGTAGGGCCATCAATTTGTTGACCATTAACATCGATGGTTGCAATTAAATTATCGCAATTGTTATGCGCAGCAAACATCACTGATTCCCAAATTTGTCCTTCTTGTAATTCGCCATCGCCATGTAAACAATACACAAGCTTTGAATCACCATTAATTTTTTTAGAAAGCGCTGCGCCAATGGCAACACTCATGCCTTGTCCTAAAGAGCCACTTGCAATTCTTACACCTGGTAAATGCTCGTGTGTGGTAGGGTGCCCCTGTAAACGGGTATTTAATTTTCTAAAAGTACCAAGCTCACTCACTTCAAAATAGCCTGATCTTGCAAGCACTGAATAAAATACCGGTGAAATATGTCCGTTGGATAAGAAAAATAAGTCTTCGCCCTTTCCATCCATAGAAAATGCAGGGTTATGATCTAAGGTATGAAAATATAGCGCCGTTAAAAAATCGGTACAACCGAGAGATCCACCCGGATGTCCACTCTGAACTCCATGCACCATTCTAACAATATCTCTTCTAACTTGAGTAGCCGTATCTTTTAGGGTTTGAATAGACGCCATAATTTGATTATTTGCAGCGAAGATAAAATTCAAATTCCAATTCTTGTATGAAAAATGATGCTTTCGGTACTATTTATTAGTTTTGCCTTCAAATTAATACATCATGTCTGAAGAACTTGACCTAATAACGGTGGATACCGAAGATTCTATGAATAAGGCAATAAGCCACTTAGAGCTAGAATTAACCAAAATTAGAGCTGGAAAAGCGAGCCCTACCATGCTTGATGGTATTATGGCCGATTATTATGGCGCACCAACGCCTATTAACCAAGTGGCCAATATTAGTGTACTAGACGTTAGAACCATTAGCATTCAGCCTTGGGAAAAGAATATGCTTGCGCCTATCGAAAGAGCCATTATGATGGCAAATATTGGGGTAACACCTCAAAATGATGGCGTTCTAATCAGACTCTTTATGCCTCCTCTTACCGAAGAGCGCAGAAAAGAATTTGTAAAAAGAGCCGCTGGTGAAGGAGAGCAATCAAAAGTGGCTATCCGCAATATTAGACGCGACGCCATTGAGCAAATCAAAAAATTACAAAAAGACGGCCTCAGTGAAGACGCGGCAAAAGATGCCGAAAAAGTAATTCAGGATATTACCGATAAATTTATTGCACTTGTAGAAAAGCATTTAGCTGCGAAAGAAAAAGAAATGATGGCGATATAAAATGCGCTTATTTCTTTTGCTTGTTTACAATATAAACGCCGCATAAAATAATACCGAGCCCAACAAGTCTTAACGGATGGATGGGCTCGTTGTAGTATAGGCCAATTGCAAGCGAAATAAATGGAATGGCATAGGTTACGGTAGAAGCAAAAATAATACCTGCTCTTTTTACAAGCACATAAAACAAAATAGAGGCAATGGAAGTATTGATCACACCTAGTGTACCGCCCGCTATGCTTGCTTCTATCAGCGCTTGGTTAGAAAAATCATAATTAAAATATCCAGTACTAAATAGTATGATGCCTGCCGGAATCATAGTAAAACAAAAAGCAACAGATGCGATATTTATAGCACTCACTTTTTGCATTTGGCTTCCTACCATGTTTACATTGAGTCCATAAAAAATAGTAGCAAGCACTACAAAAAAGCTATAAGAAAAATTTTCAAAATGAAGTGTTTTGCCAGCTATTACTGAAAGTATGAGCCCTGCAAAGCCAAGTAGTATTCCAATAATTTTTTGTTTGCTTGATTTTAAGTTAAAAAATGCAATACCTACAATGATGGTAAAAAGTGGCGTGAGTGCATTTAAAATACCGGCAAGTGCGCTATCAATTTTTGTTTCTGCAATACAAAATAAATAAGCTGGAATAAAACTGCCCATCACCCCAGAAAGCACTACCACAAAAAGTTTGTTTGTAGGAATTTGCTTGAGTGCCGAATAGCAAAATGGCAAGAGCACCAGACCCGAAAAAATCATACGCAGGGAAGCTACTTGATAGGGACTTAAAGTGAAAGATCCGCCTTCTTTCATGCCTACCTTCATAAGCATAAACGAGCTGCCCCAAATAATCGACAAAATAATAAATAGCACCCAATTAATGATCTTATCACGCACGGCATTGAATTTTGGCGAAGTTCCCGATTTAGAACCTAATAACAGCCCCTTTTCTAACAATTTATAGCCCCTAAAGGCACTAAAGTGGATAAATTTTGGCCTCAATCTGCGCATTTGAGGGCCGAAGGGGTTTTCTTTGTAGCAAAAGTGTGAAGCTGTGAATGTTCCAAATTATCAAATTAAGTTAGATCAGTTTGAAGGTCCATTTGACCTATTGTTGTTTTTTATAGAAAGAGACGAGCTGGATATTTACAATATCCCGATTACTAGAATTATTAAAGACTTCTTGGAGTTCATTCACCAAGGAGAAAAATTAAATATTGAACTCTCTAGTGAGTTTATTTTATTTGTTTCTACCCTAATGCGTATCAAGGCAAGGTTACTGCTGCCGCGCAAGGAAATAGATGCTGCAGGTAATGAAATTGATCCACGCCAAGAACTCATTGACAAAATATTAGAATATAAGCGCTTTAAAGAGGCCTCTGTTCAGATGGCGGAAATGGAAGCCGTGCGTATGCTGATGGTAAAGCGTGGTAACCTTCAAAAGGAACTTATTTCTATTGGAGAAGATGCATCTGAAGGAACTGAAATTCAGAACATCACCATGTTCAAGCTGATGAAAGCTTTTGAAAAAGTAATGCAGCGTGTGCATGACCGTCAAAACAAACCGGTGCACACCGTGGTACGTTACAATTACACCATGGAAGGCAGTAGAGATTATATGTTGGATTTTGTGCGCGGTGAAAAAACAGTTGCTTTTGAAAAAGTATTTGAAATTTGTAACGACCGCGTTCACGCTTTATTCCTGTTTTTATCGACCCTCGAATTAACCCAGCAAAAATACATGAAACTCCTTGTGGGAGAGGGTATGAACAACTTTATTATCGAATGGAATGACAACCGCGAAGCGGAACTAAAAGAAGAAGGTCTTACAGATGAAGACCTTCCAAGTAGTTTTACCGATAATGACGTTCCATTAGAAATGGAGTAATTGTTTATACAGTTTGTAACGCTTTTTTAGTAACGATTTGTTTTACAGCTGCTTCAATTCCTGCTGCGTCATACGCACATTCGCTATGCAATTCTTTGAGTGTACCATGCTCTACAAGTCTATCCGGAATACCTAAAATAGTAACGTCCGCTTTATAGCCATTCGCATTCATGAATTCTAGTATCGCAGATCCAAAACCACCTACTACGGTGCCGTCTTCGACGGTAACAATTTTTGAATAGTTGCTAAATACTTCGTGCAGTAACGCTTCGTCTAGTGGCTTAACAAATCTGATATCGTAATGCGCAGGATCAATACCTTCTGAACGTAAATTTCTAATCGCTGTTGTTGCAAAATTTCCTGGATGACCAAAACTTAAAATGGCTACCTCTTTTCCATCTTTAATTTTACGACCCTTGCCAATTTCAATCGGCGCTAATGGTGTTTTCCATTCCGGCATGACACCTTCACCTCTTGGGTACCTAATTACAAATGGTAAGCCAGTGCTATCAAGTTGCGCGGTATACATGAGGTTGCGTAGCTCCTGCTCGTTCATTGGAGCACTCACAATTAAATTAGGGATACAACGTAAATAGGATATATCGTAACAGCCATGATGTGTAGGGCCATCTTCACCTACAAGTCCAGCTCTGTCTAAACAAAGTACCACCGGTAATTTTTGTATCGCAACATCATGTACAACCTGGTCAAAAGCGCGCTGCATGAATGAAGAATAAATATTACAAAACACGCGCATGCCTTGTGTGGCTAAACCTGCACTAAGTGTAACAGCATGCTGCTCACAAATACCTACGTCAAACGCACGGTCCGGCATGGTATCCATCATAAACTTTAAAGAAGATCCACTTGGCATTGCTGGAGTCACACCCATGATTAATGGGTTTGCTTTTGCAAGTTCTACAAGTGTATGACCAAATACGTCTTGGTATTTTGGTGCTTGTGGCGTGTCAATTTTTTTCTTGATGATCTCGCCGGTTAATTTATCAAACAGTCCGGGTGCATGCCATTTTGTTTGGTCTTTTTCTGCAAGTTCGTAACCCTTACCTTTTGTAGTAATAACGTGTAATAATTTAGGACCAGGAATATCTCTTAAATCTTTGAGGGTATCTACAAGGTTGGTAATATTATGACCATCGATAGGGCCAAAATAACGGAGTTGTAAAGCTTCGAAAAGGTTGCTGCTCTTGTTTACCATGCCTTTTACGCTGGCTTCTAATTTTGAAGCGAGTGATCTTGAAGTAGATTTTCCGACAGGCATTTTACCAAGTAGGTTCCAAATTTCATCTCTTACTTTATTGTAAGTTGGAGAGGTGGCAATATCTGTTAAGTATTCTTTTAAAGCACCCACATTTGGATCGATGCTCATGCAGTTGTCATTTAAAATAATCAGCACGTCACTATCTGCAACACCCGCATGGTTCATTGCTTCAAAAGCCATGCCAGCGGTCATGGAACCATCACCTATTACTGCAATTGATTTTCTATTTTCACCTTTGTATTTCGCAGCCATCGCCATCCCTAGTGCTGCAGAAATAGATGTAGAAGAGTGGCCTACACCAAAAGTATCGTACTCGCTTTCTGATCTTTTCGGAAATCCACTTAGTCCTTTATATTTTCTGTTGGTAACAAACTGATCTCTACGTCCCGTTAAAATCTTGTGACCATACGCCTGATGGCCTACGTCCCAAACAAGCTGATCATAAGGGGTGTTATAAATATAATGAAGCGCTACGCTTAATTCAACCACACCAAGGCTGGCAGCAAAATGCCCGCCGTGCACACTCACAATATCAATAATGTATTGGCGTAATTCATTGCAAACTTGATGCAATTGATCTTTGGGGATCTTTTTGAGGTCATCTGGGTTATTAATGTTCCCTAGAAGTGCTCCTGGCCTTATTTCCATGCAAAAAGTTAGTTTAGGTTGTAAAAATAGGTATTTCGTGTGAAGCAAAACACCTTTCTTACAATAGAAACATCACACAAAAACAAAGGTTCACCCCTTCTTCACTTTATTTTATGCCAACCAAGGTTGGTTTTTGCCTTTCTTCCCTAATTTACCCCTTTTGGGGTGCTTAATTTTTATATTTGTAGCTATGTCTAGAAGAAATAACCATATTTATTGGTGGTGTCAGGTGGGTGGGTGGTTTTCCTATGGGTTAACCATGATTTTTTTCGCCTATATCTTTAATAGCAAGCCCAATCCCATTTTTTATCCTAGACTGGGTATTACCATTGTTTCAGGCATCTTATTTACCCATTTATTTAGAACCCTTATTGTTGCATTTAAGTTAAGGCCTCCGTTCCCTTTTCAGAAATGGTGGCTCCTGGTCGTTCTCTTTTTTAGCGTTGTTGTTTTTTATAGCTTAACCAATAGTGCTATTGTGGAGTGGGTTGGCTTATATGATCCTAAAATTAAATTCTCTGTAAGCACCCGTTTCTTTTCTAATTTAATTTTTGATTCGCCCATGATATTTATTTGGGTATGTATTTATTATGTATGGCATTATGTTCAGTTAGGCCGAATGAATGAAATTCAAAAAGTAAGACTTGAAACACTTGTAAAAGAGCTTGAATTAAAAACCATTAAAGCGCATATCAATCCGCACTTTATTTTTAATGCACTGAATAGTATTAGAGCCCTTGTGGATGAAAATCCAGAACGTGCTAGAACAGCAATCACAGAGCTTAGTAATATTTTACGCAGCAGTATGCAGGCCGAAAAACTTGAAACAGTAACGCTCGAAAAAGAGCTTTCAATAGTAAAAGATTATTTAGCGCTGGAGTCTATTAGGTTTGAAAGTAGGTTACAAGTAGTATACCATATTGATGAAGACACGCTTGATCAGCCCGTGCCGCCCATGATGCTTCAAACCCTTGTTGAAAACGCCATCAAGCATGGTATTGGTAAGCAACGAGAAGGTGGCGTTGTTGAAATATGGTCTGACTTTAAAAATAAGCACCATCAAATTATTATTAAAAATACGGGTGCTTTAGACGGCGAATTGGATATTAACAACAGTGGTTTTGGCATTAGTAGTACCAAAAATAGACTCGGTTTACTTTTTGGAAATGAAGCAGAGTTTTCGATTCAAAATACAAATGATCATATGGTAGAGGCGGTTGTAAGACTTCCTTTAGCTTCAAATAATAAATAATTTTAACAGTACCTAATATGGCCATTAAAGCAATTATTATTGATGACGAAAGATTAGCGCGTAATGAACTAAAAAAATTATTATTGGATCATTCCGATATTGAAGTGCTAGATGAAGCGTCAAACGTAGATGAAGGCATTGAAAAAATTGAACAGCACAATCCCGATCTTATTTTTTTAGACATTCAGATGCCCGGAAAAACAGGATTTGATTTACTAGCAGAAGTAGAGCGTGCGCCCAAAGTAATTTTTACCACTGCTTATGACGATTATGCCATCAAAGCATTTGAAGTAAATGCCCTTGATTATTTATTAAAGCCAATTGAGCCTAAGCGCCTGTCGGATGCCATACAAAAATTACAAGCCGAACTCTTTAAAGAGCAGGTTGGTTTTCATGGTAACAATAGGGGTCCATTAACAGAAATTGACCAAGTATTTGTGAAAGATGGGGAGCGTTGTTGGTTTGTGAAACTGGGTGAAATTAGGCTTTTTGAGAGCGTAGGCAACTATGCCAAAGTATTTTTTGATGGCAATAAGCCGCTGATATTAAAGTCTTTAAATGCGCTTGAAGAGCGCCTCGACGAACGCATGTTTTTTAGAGCCAATCGCAAGCATATCATCAACCTTCGTTGGATTGACAAAATTGAACCTTACTTTAATGGCGGACTCATTGTAGAATTAAAGGGTGGCGAAAAAATTGAAGTGAGTAGACGTCAAACCGTTAAGTTTAAAGAAATGATGAGCTTATAGTCATCTAAATAATTAACCGTATTTTAGTTGGCTCCAAAATAAAATTCAATCAAATGGTACGCATGAAAAAAATAAATATCCTAGTTGTTGGTTTGCTTCTTGTCTTTAGCGCACAGTCGCAAAACATTGACAAACTGATTAAAGAAAAAGAGGTGAGACGCATCGAAACCATCCTTGCAGCAGATGACATGCAGGGGCGCCGAACTTTTACCCCTGGTATCGAAAAAGCAGCTGCATTTATTGCGGACGAATTTAAAGCCACCGGCCTTAAAACATTGAATAATAGTGGTTCTTACCTGCAATCTTTTGCAATGGTGCGCACCAAGTTTTTAGGCACTTCGGGAAGTTTTGACGGTACCGCACTAGATAAAAAGGATATTGTTGTTGTAACAACACAAGCAAATCTATCAATCAATGAAACATCTGGTTATGAAAAAATAACCATCGGTAAAACTGCCAATTTAATGAGTGAAGCGCGCAAACTTGCTGGCTTAAAAAAGAATGCGCTTGTTATTGTGGATACAAGTTTTGCAAAAACATTTAGTGGATTAACGCGCCTTAAGTCTAATTTATTTAAATCGGATAAATCGGTGATTTTTGTATTGAGCGCTACAAACCCTACTAGCTATAGCATTGAAGCCAAGCATGAAATTACTGAAATGCCGCTTGCCAATGTGGTGGGTGTTCTACCTGGAAAATCTAGACCCGACGAAATCGTAATTTTTAGTGGCCATTACGATCATTTGGGTATTACTAGTAAAGATAGAAATGGTAATGTAGTTGCCGATTCAATTTTTAATGGTGCGAATGACGATGCAGCTGGCACCACGGCTATGATGGTACTTGCAAAATATTTTAAAGCGGTAAACAACAACGAGCGTACACTTGTATTTGCTGCATTTACCGCTGAGGAAGTAGGTGGTTTTGGCGCTACTTATTTTTCAAATCAATTGGATCCGGCTAAAGTTATGGCCATGTTTAATTTAGAAATGATTGGATCTGAAAGTAAGTGGGGTAAAAACTCGGCGTTTATTACAGGTTATGACAAAACGGATATGGGTAAAATTTTGCAAGCTAATTTAGAAGGCACCGATTTTACATTTTACCCGGATCCGTATCCTGCTCAAAATTTATTTTACCGTTCAGACAATGCAACCCTTGCTAGACTTGGTGTTCCGGCGCATACCATTTCTACCACTAAAATTGATACCGATCCATACTACCATAAAGCAACCGATGAAATTGGTACAATCGATATAGATAATATGACGAGAATTATCAAGGCCATTGCGCTAAGTGCTCGTGGTATTGTAAGTGGTAAAGACACACCAACGCGTGTGAATACCGCCGATTTAAAATAGAAAACAAGCCAACCTTACTACTATTTTGTACCCAGCGAATTAGGATGGTTACTAGTACTCGGGTTGGCTTGTTAGTTATTTGATCATTTATTTGCTATTAATAACCATCATAAGGCCAGGTCCAGCCAACGTTAGCGCCACCACCACTAATAGCGTCATAAAATGGCCATCCTTGTGCCGCAGAAGCTGGTAAAAATGATTTATCAATACCAAAGCCCCACCCTTGATTTCTGTGAGCGCCAGCAAAATAGGAGACGCGTGATATTTTTAGTTGCTTGATAATTTCATCTTGCGAGCTCCTTTTAATTTGATAGTCGATACTGCCATCTACGGTAGCCCCTGATTCATGTTTAAGTGTTGTGCTAAGTGATCCGGTAAATGTGATTTCTGCGTTGTTATCGTCTTCATAGATTGCAAAAACCTGTTCTTTATTTTCAACCACCCAGTCGGCGTCCCAAACAGAATATACACGCAGCCACTCTTTTTTACGAATAGTACCGCGCTCGAATTTAACCGATGTTTTGTCTTCAAATTCTGTGATTTGGTGGCCTACTAATTTAAGGTAACCACTTACCCTGCAATATTTAATTTCGGAACCGCCGCCATTACCAGTAAAGCTAAATAGCCTGTCATACTGTACCCTGCAAATAGCATCACCCACATAAACCCGTTTAACGTTAGGAGGGGTTGTGACAGTGGGCGGATTTAAATTGGCGTCCTGTGTTTCGTAGGGTTCAATTCCATTAATACCCACAATATGGGTAGGATTAGTAAACACATAGTCGTCATTTATAATTACTGGACGGTAATCAACTAAAACCCCAGCACTATAGTAGGGCTGAAAGCCAAGTGCTTCATCGGCTTCTGCACCGGATGTTACTACGCTAGAAATAGGTCCATAACTGTCACCACTAGGGCTTATGTCAAATTCGGAACTGTAAGGAAAGTAAATGCTAACATCGTAACTATTATCTTGACCATTGACACCTAATTGGCCATTACTCAAGTTTTGTATTGACAGGTGCTTATTTTGAACAAAGTCTAAGAAATCGAACAGCTGGGTATCATTTTTAATGCGCGCGGCTTTCCAAAAAGCATCCGAAAAATCTTGTAAGCGCACATTCCATTTACTACACAACGCAACAAATTTTTTATTACCTGGCAGGATGCTGTGCATGGGATTAATGAGGTCTTTTAATAAAACCGATTCGTCGGTGTATGCTTTTGCATAAATGGCTGCATTGACTAGTTTTAGGTTCTTTTTTTCTTTGTAGAGGTCTTCTAAAATTAGGGTGATTTTTTCGAGGTTACTAACAAGTTCGATTTGATCATAAGTGAGCGGTTTCTGGTATACTTTACTCTGATCGACGCCGCCATTTTGGTAGTCGATTGCATTTTTTTTACAACTGACAACAGCTGTAAGAAGTGTTAACGCAAGTAAGCCTTTTTTTACGTTCAATAACATAGTGCTTTATTTAAAGTGAATAGAATATGGTTGAATAGCTATCTAGTGTAACCTATTCAATTCAACACCTGTTTATGTTACGAGAAACCGCATAAATAAAATCAAGGCTCAAAGAAAATATGATTGCGCATTAGTTCTGATATTTTCCGCAGGCGTAATTTTTTATCGAACGTCATTTTTTTATAGGAGTCCAACTTTTTTATGGGTGCAAAATTTTTTATGGTGCAAAAAAATACCGGCCCAACGGGCCGGTATTTGACTATAACAATTACTAACTCTTTTTTAAAATTTATAACTGATGCCACCCCCTAAAAAAGTATTGATATCGCCGTATACATCGTTTGAAAAATCGGCACGAAAACCAATGGTTACATGATCTTTGATTAGAAACTGTTGTTGCACCGCAATGCGGTAGCCTATTCCAAAATGATTTTCTGTAGCGAGTACTGATTTACGAATGACGCCTAAAAATGGATCGTAACTAAAGCTTACACTTTTTTCGGAAGTTGCTTGTGTAATGCCTAATGTTGGACCAACTGTCACACTAAATCCATCCATCGAATGTTTAAAGGGGTGGTATTTAAAAGTAGCCCAGCCCGAGGTTTTGCTGGTTTGTCCATAACTAGATTCTTCAAAAACACCACTGGGGTATAAAATATTTACAGGCTTTCTAATACCTGTTTCAAAATTGAGTCCAAAGCCAACTTGAAAAGCTGGAAACGGGCGCACCGATTTTTTAAAAACAGATTTTTCTACTGCTACTAAAAGTCCGTAACCTCTCACATCACCGGTGCCAAAAAGTACTTGTCCCACAGATAAGTGTGCTGCGTAACTTGGCTTAGGTTTGAATGAACTTTTACTAGTATTTGTTTGCGCACAAATACTAGTTCCTACAAATAGGCTTGCTGCAAAAAGGGTAACCGGTAACATGTTGTTGATTCGCATAGGGGGCTGGATTTATGTTATCAAATAGATCTTGAATAGATCATTCATAACCGCAACATATGTTGTTAAGTTACAACATGAGCCTGTATTTCCCGCAGATTTAACAACTCATTAAAATATGCGACAAATACTAGAAAATCGAATGTTTATTCCGCTATTATTTTGCCCGATGCGTGAATCGCAGCACTCATTTCTTTAATGAGGCTTGGGTCTTTTTCAATGGCATTACCAATAACAATCATATTGGCGCCTGCTTTACAATTGAGGTATGCTTTTTCAGGATCTGTGATGCCGCCTCCCACAATCAGTGGAATGTTAATTGAACTAGCTACAGCGCTAATCATAGCCTCCGTAATTGGCGTTTGCGCACCACTGCCTGCATCCATGTATATGAGCTTCATGCCAAGCATTTCACCTGCCATAGCAGTGCACATAGCAATTTCATTTTTATTGGAAGGAATAGGGGCCGCATTGGAAATGTAGGAAACTGTGGTAGGCGCGCCGCCATCAATTACCATATAACCAGTTGGCATGATTTCGAGGCCTGATTTTTTAACAAAAGGAGCACTAATAACGTGCTGTCCAATGAGTAATTCGGGGTTGCGGCCAGATATCAAAGACAAGTACAGTAAGGCATCGGCGTATTTGGATACCTGCGATGGCGATCCCGGAAACAAGATAACAGGGATATTGCAGGCAGCTTTAATTTGCTGAATACAAGCATCTAAGTGATTGGAAATAACCAGGCTTCCACCTACAAAAAAGCAATCTACTTTTGCTTCCAAACCCAGTCCTATCAAGTGCTCTAGGCTTTTAGCATCTACCTTATCGGGGTCAATTAAGACCGTAAAAAGCGGGCGACCTGCTTTTTTTGATTCGAGTATTTGTAAATAAACGTTCTGGTTCATGTAAGGGTACAATAGTAGTCCTGCAAAAATGCAGAAAAGTTTTTGTTAAATGCAATTATCTGCCATTTGTTTGCGGTTTTTACGTTTATCGCTATCCCTTACTGCTTCATTTTCAATGAGTCATGTAAAAATGGGCTTAAACTGCCTATTTTATTAAGGGAAAAACCTCAATACAGCCCAAATATTATTTTTTTTGTTGCTAACATTTGGGGGAAAATGGGTCAAATTCAATCCTGATTTGAACTCTCAAAATGTTCAAATTCCTTATCCACAACCTGTTAATATTTAGGGTGTTGTTTTCTGCCTAGGTAAAGATATTTTCGTCGACCGCTTAACAATTTGTTATGAATTCGGGACCCCATTAAATAATTCGTATAAACCGACACCCAGTATGGCCAACGCTCGCACAAAAAAAGGCTTACAGTTTAGCCGCCGATTCACCAAAGATGGTGTATCTCCTTTTGATCAATTTGAGTACGACTACCGTGATAGCGTAATCAAAAACCCAAATGGTGAAAAGGTATTTGAAATGACTAACGTAGAAGTTCCAAAACAATGGAGCCAAATTGCTACGGATATCTTAGCACAAAAATATTTTAGAAAAGCGGGTGTGCCACAAGCAGATGGTTCACTAGGTAGAGAAACGACGGTAAAGCAAGTTGCACATCGTATGGCAAATTGTTGGAGAGTATGGGGAGAGCGTTATGGTTATTTCGCAACTACTAGTGATGCACAAGTATTTTATGAGGAACTCGTATATAGTATTTTAAACCAAGCTTGTGTGCCTAACTCGCCACAATGGTTTAATACAGGCCTTCACGAAAGCTATGGTATTACCGGTGGTGCACAAGGTCACTACTATGTGGATCCAACGGACAAACAATTAAAGCGTTCAACAAGTGCGTATGAGCGTCCACAACCACATGCCTGCTTCATTCTAAGCGTGAGCGACGACTTAGTAAATGAAGGTGGTATCATGGATTTATGGACACGTGAAGCGCGTATTTTCAAATATGGTTCTGGGGTAGGTACGAATTTCTCTCAAATTAGAGGCGCAAACGAAAAATTATCTGGCGGTGGTTCTTCTAGCGGCTTAATGAGTTTCCTTAAAATTGGAGACCGTGCTGCGGGCGCTATCAAATCTGGTGGTACAACACGTAGAGCGGCTAAAATGGTTTGTTTGGATTTAGATCATCCAGAAATCATGGACTTCATTAACTGGAAAGTTCAAGAAGAAAACAAAGTAGCGGCACTTATTGCAGCTGGTTATGATAATAGTTACGAAGGTGAAGCATATGCAACTGTTTCGGGTCAAAACTCAAATAACTCTGTACGTATTCCTAACACATTTTTTAAAGCATTAAAAGAAGATGGTAATTGGGATTTAATAGCGCGTACTGATGGTCGTGTGATGCAATCTATTCCTGCACGTAAAGTATGGGATGCGATTTCTGAAGCGGCATGGCGTTGTGCAGATCCAGGAACACAATACGATACCACAATTAATGAATGGCATACTTGCCCTAAAGGTGGTCGTATCAATGCTTCTAACCCTTGTTCGGAGTATATGTTCTTAGACAATACTGCTTGTAACTTGGCTTCTATTAACTTACGTAAATTCTTCAATGAAGACGATAACTCATTTGATGTAGAAGGTTTCGAATACACAACAAGATTATGGCAGACTGTACTTGAAATATCTATTTTAATGGCGCAGTTCCCTTCTAAAGAAGTAGCGCAATTGTCTTACGATTACAGAACAACAGGTTTAGGTTTCGCCAACCTAGGTTCAATGTTAATGGTAAGTGGTATTGCTTATGATTCTGAAGAAGCGCGTGGTATTGCTGGTGCCATCACCGCTATCATGACGGGTATTGCTTACAAAACATCTGCAGAAATGGCTTCGTTTTTAGGTGCTTTTGATAAGTACGAAGAAAACAAAGAAGACATGCTTCGTGTAATGCGCAATCACCGTGCTGCTGCTTACGATGCAGATGATGCGTATGTAGGATTAGAAATTAAGCCTCAAGGTATCAAAGCAAAATATACACCAGATGTATTATTAAAAGCGGCAACCAAAGCTTGGGATGACGCGGTACAACTAGGTGAAAAATATGGTTACAGAAACGCACAAACAACTGTAATTGCACCAACAGGAACGATTGGTCTTGTAATGGATTGCGATACAACGGGTGTGGAGCCTGACTTTGCGCTTGTTAAGTTCAAAAAATTATCAGGTGGTGGTTATTTCAAAATCATCAACCAATCTGTACCACAAGCATTAAAGAATTTAAAATACACGCCAGCGGAAGTTGATGCGATTGTAAATTATGCAGTGGGTCATGCAAGCTTCGAAGGTGCGCCACACGTGAATTCTGCAGCTTTATTAGCAAAAGGATTTTCACAAGCAGAAATTGACAAATTAAATGGTGCGGCAAAATCTGCATTTGAAATCGGATTTATTTTTAACCGCTTTACATTAGGCGATGCTTGTATGGAGCGTTTAGGATTTAAAGAAGCAGAATATGCAGATTGGAGCTTCAATTTATTAGAAGCGATTGGATTCACAGAAGATCAAATTGCAGAAGCAAATGATTATGTATGTGGTACCATGACAATCGAAGGTGCTCCACTTTTAAAAGACGAACATTTATCTGTATTTGATTGCGCGAATAAGTGTGGTCAAAAAGGAGAGCGTTATATCCACGCACATGGCCACATCAGAATGATGGGTGCTTGTCAACCATTCTTATCTGGTGCGATTTCAAAAACCATCAACCTTCCAAACGAAGCGAGTGTATCTGATATTTCTGATAGCTACATGTTAAGTTGGGAGTTAGGTTTAAAAGCAAACGCGATTTACAGAGATGGTTCTAAATTAAGTCAACCATTAAGTAACAAATCTGACAAGAAAAAGAAAACCGATGATACAACTGCAGAAGCTGCTGAAACAGCTGATGTAGCTGGTGTTGAGGCAGGTTCAAGTATTGTTGATTTAGGTCAATTAACGGTAGAAGAATTATTAGAAGAGGTTCAAAAAAGAATGAACGCTTCTACTGATACCAAATTAAAACGCTTGTTGTCTGGGATTGTAGAAAAGAAATCACTCCCTTCTAAGCGCAGAGGCTTTACACAAAAAGCAAAAATAGGCGGACAAGTTATTTTCTTACGCACGGGTGAATATGCAGATGGCACTTTAGGTGAAATCTTTATTGATCTTGCAAAAGAAGGTTCTACTTTAAGAAGCTTTATGAACTGCTTTGCAATTGCTATTTCTGTAGGCTTACAATATGGTGTGCCTTTAGAAGAGTTTGTTGAGAAATTTGTATTTACCAAATTTGAACCTTCAGGTATGGTAGATCATCCAAATATTAAAACCACCACTTCACTTGTAGACTTCGTGTTTAGAGCGCTTGCTTATGAGTACTTAAATAGAACCGATTTAGTACACGTTTTAGACCGACCTCAAGTAGAAAATTTAGGAGATGATGGTGAAGCTACTTTATTAGGTAAGCCAGAACTAAGCAGCATTCGTGTAACAGCGCCTGCTACTGCACCGGCTCCTGCTCAAAAATTACAACACGCTACAGCTACAGCAGCTGCACCAGCTGGAATGGACGCTGTAAATGCAGCAGCAAAAAACATGCAATCTGACGCCCCAGCATGTAATACTTGCGGACATATCACCATTAGAAGTGGTACTTGTTACAAGTGTTTAAACTGCGGAAACAGCATGGGTTGTAGCTAGTTAAACAGACTTTGAATCAATTTTCACAAAACCGTTCCAAAATCAATTGGAGCGGTTTTTTTTGCTTAAAAAATCTTATTTTCATTCTTCCTAACTTTTACTAGAAAAACCTTTTCATATGGGAGCGTTTCAAATTAAAAAATCAGCTAAAAAGTATGATGCTGTGATTGTCGGATCTGGTGCTGGCGGTGGTATGGCAGCATATGTATTAGCCAGTGCAGGACTGAAAGTTTGCTTATTAGAAGCAGGCGCCGATTATGATCCAGTAAAACATTCTTCTCAGTTAAAAAATCCATGGGAATCTAAACGCCGCGGAGCAAGTTCTAAGTACCGTCCGTTTGGTGAATTTGATGGATGTTTTTGGGGTTGGGAAATTGATGGTGAGCCGTATACCATGGCAGAGGGTTCTCAAAAATGGGATTGGTGGCGTGCGCGTATGATAGGAGGAAGAACCAATCACTGGGGACGTATATCTCTTCGTTTTGGCCCTAAAGATTTTAAGCGTCATAGCATTGATGGTCTTGGCGCAGACTGGCCTATTGGTTACGAAGATGTAAAACCGTATTACGATAAAATAGATCAACTACTGGGTGTGTTTGGTACCAACGAAGGATTAGAAAATGATCCAGATGGTATTTTCTTACCGCCACCAAAACCAAGGCTTCATGAATTATACATGAAAAAAGCGGCGGTAAGCGCAGGTATTCCAGTGTATCCTTCACGCCTTTCGGTATTAACTAAACAAATTAATAAAGATAGAGGCGAGTGTTTTTACTGTGGACAGTGTAATAGAAGTTGTAAAATCGCTGCTGACTTTTCTTCTTCTACTGCACTCATCAGACCTGCGGTTCAAACAGGCAATGTAGATGTTATTACACAAGCAATGGCGCGTGAAGTGCTTACCAATAAAGAAGGTAAAGCAACGGGTATTGCGTATGTAAATAAAATGGACGGATTGGAATATCAAGTTGAGGGCCGTGTAGTAGTGCTTGCAGCGAGTGCTTGTGAAACAGCGCGCTTAATGCTCAATTCAAAATCACAACGTCATCCAAATGGAATTGCTAATAGCAGCAATGTGCTTGGTAAATATTTACACGATTCTACCGGTGCTGCACTTGGTGGTGTGTTACCAGATTTATTTGACCGTAAACGTTACAACGAAGATGGTGTTGGCGGTATGCATATTTATACACCATGGTGGCTTGATAATAAAAAAGCAAAACTTGATTTCCCACGTGGATACCACATTGAGTATTGGGGTGGTATGACGCAACCTTCTTATGGTTTTGGATTTGGTATGCAAGGTCTTAATGGAAAATTTGCAGTACATGGTAAAACAAAAGAAGCAGGTGGATATGGCGCTTCTTTAAAAGAAGACGCACGCTTTTTTTATGGCGCTAGCGTAGGTATGGGAGGAAGAGGTGAAGCCGTTCCAAACATTGATAACTACTGTGAGATAGACCCTACAGTGGTTGATAAGTATGGCATTCCGGTACTTCGTTTTCATACCAAACATTCTGATTATGAAATCAATCAGGCCAAGCACATGAAAGAAACCTTTAAGGAAATCATGCACAATATGGGCGCTATCATTACTTGGGGTGGAGAAGACGATGCGTCTAATAATTATGGTCTTTCAAATCCAGGAAATATTATTCATGAAGCGGGTACTGCGCGTATGGGTAACGATAAAAAAACATCGGTATTGAATAAGTGGAGTCAGGCGCATGATTGTGAAAATTTATTTTGTGTAGACGGAAGTCAATTCACTTCTCAAGCAGATAAAAACATTACTTGGACAATTTTGGCATTAAGTATGCGTGCAAGCGAATACATTATCGACCAACTTAAAAAACAAAATCTGTAACTTTTAATAATAGTATTATGGACAGAAGAAAATCCATCAAAGCCCTTGTTGTAGGTACCGTAGCTACGGGTGTAGTTGTACAAGCCTGCAAAAGTTCTGATGATAAAAAAGTAGCTGCAGACGCGGAAGCATTACTCGCCGACCGTATGCAAGAAGAAAAAGACCACTTAAAAAAAGTGGAAGCGGAGCCCGAATTTTTTACGGCGCACGAACTCGCTACTGTTACCGTACTATCTGATATTATTGTACCTAAAGATGCTGTTAGCGGTAGCGCTACTGAGGCCAAAGTACCTGAGTTTATCGCATTTATAGTAAAAGACATGCCTGAACACCAAACGCCTATGCGTGGTGGATTAAGATGGCTTGATATGCAGTGCTTCAAACAGTTTGACAAAGCTTTTGTGGACTGTACAGCCGCTGAACAAATTAAAATGGTGGATCAAATTGCCTACCCCGAAAAAGCGGATCCAAAAAACAAGCAAGGCGTTACCTTTTTTAACCTTATGCGTGATTTAACCCTTACCGGTTTTTATACTTCTGAAATAGGTGTTAAAGATTTAGGCTATGCGGGCAACGTTCCAAATAAATGGAATGGTGTACCTGCCGAAGTACTTAAAGAAAAAGGACTTGCTTATACTGATAAAGAAAATAAAGAGTGTGTGAGCTATTCTTAATTAGCTCACACCACTTCCTGGATTAATATTGTCTGAAGGGTTTACAAAATGGAGTTTACCATTTGCATCCTCGGCCATAAGTATCATGCCATTGCTTTCGATGCCTCTCATTTTGCGTGGTGCTAAATTAACCACCACAGTTACCTGCTTTCCTACAATCGTTTCTGGCTCAAAATGCTGTGCAATACCAGATACAATGGTGCGTGTCTCAAAACCTAGGTCTACACTGAGTTGTAGCAGTTTATCTGCCTTTTCTACTTTTGAAGCGGCAACAATAGTACCCACGCGTAAATCTATTTTAGCAAAATCATCAAATACAATTTCAGGCTTTACAGCTGCAATGGTAGATGTTGATGACGATGTTGTTGGCGTTGTTTCCATTTTTTTAATTTGAGCGGCGTCATTTAATTTTTGAATTTGCGCAGCAATTTCTTCGTCTTCAATTTTTCTGAAAAGTAATTCTGGTGCACGAAGCGTGTAGCCTACACTTAAAAGTTTTAAGCTACCTGCATTTTCCCAGTCTAATATTTTATCAACCACTTTTAATAAATGGCAAATCTTTTTTGCAGTGAAAGGTAAAAACGGCTGCGCCAAAATGGCCAAATTAGCCGTTAGTTGTAAGCAAAGATGTAAGCAGTTGTCAATTTGCTGCTGTGCTGCCGGATTCTCTGCTACTTGCTTGGCAACAATCCATGGCTCTTTCTTTTGCATATAACCATTTCCAATTCTAGCAAGGGCAATCACTTCAAAAAGGGCTTCTCTAAAACGGTAGGCTTCAATTAATTCACCTACTTTTTTAGCGGTATTTGCAATGGCTTCTTTAACAGCTATGTCTTCACTGTCTTCTATAGCCGCGTGGTATGGAGGCACTTTGCCACCGCATAATTTGTGCATTAGTACGAGTGAGCGGTTGATAAAATTACCATACACGCTTACCAGTTCTGAATTGATGGCGTCCTGAAAACCCTTCCACATAAATTCACTATCCTTTGTTTCAGGTGCAATTTGTGTGAGGTAATACCTAAGTGCATCCGCCATTTGACCACCACCATTTTCTTTGTTGACAAAGTCGGTGATGTAATCCTGCATGTCTAATTTCCAGTTTCTAGAAGTGCTCATTTTATCGCCTTCCAAATTCATAAACTCGTTAGCAGGAACATCCGTTGGTAAAATATTTCCATGGAGCCTCAGCATCACTGGAAATATAATACAGTGAAAAACGATATTGTCTTTTCCTATAAAATGTACCAGCTTGGTGTCTTTGTCTTCCCAATAAGGTTTCCAATCCTTACCGGTATTAAGGGCCCATTGTTTAGTAGCACTGATATAACCAATAGGTGCATCAAACCAAACGTAGAGCACTTTTCCGTCGGCGCCCGCTAAAGGAACTTTTACCCCCCAGTCTAAATCGCGGGTAACCGCACGGGGCTGCAAACCGCCATCTATCCAGCTCTTGCACTGACCTACCACACTTGGGCGCCAATCGTTTGCATGCGATTCTAATATCCATTCACGTAAAAAATCTTCGTGTCTATTGAGTGGTAAATACCAGTGCTTAGTTGTTTTTTTAATGGGCGCATTACCACTTAAAGTACTTACCGGATTGATAAGTTCTTCGGGACTTAAGCTCTTGCCACATTTCTCGCACTGATCTCCGTAAGCACTATCGTAATTGCAAGAAGGGCATGTTCCTTTAATGTATCTGTCTGCTAAAAAGGTTTGTGCGCTCTCGTCAAAATATTGTTCGGTTTCTTTGGTTTCTAAATCGCCACTCGCCTCTAGTTTAGTAAAAAATTCTTGGGCTGTTTGGTGATGCAGCGGATCGCTAGTGCGGTGGTACACATCAAAGGCAATACCTAGGTCCTTAAAGTTTTGTTCCATTAAGGGATGGTACTTATCAATAATAGCCTGCGCCGTGGTGCCTTCTTTGGTTGCCTGAATGGGAATAGCCGTGCCATGCTCGTCACTACCGCAAACAAAAACGGCGTCTCTTTTTTGCGCCTTTAAATAACGCACGTAAATATCGGCCGGAAGGTATGCGCCCGCCAAATGTCCTATATGTTTTTGACCATTCGCGTAAGGAAGGGCTGCAGTAATTAAATATCGTTTGGGTGTACTCATAATTGGCTACAAAAGTACAAAAGAAGCGCCGTTCCCTAAAGCCTTTTTGAAACTGCTTGTGTATACTGGTTGAAATTGCTAAATTGCCGCATGATCAAAATTCCACCCTACCTTAAAAAGGGCGACACCATTGGCCTAGTCTGCCCTTCAGGCACCCTTCCGGTAAAAAAAGCAGCTACATGTATCAGTACCTTAGAAGCTTGGGGTTACAAGGTAAAAATTGGAAAAACCCTTGGAACGCAGCATCATTATTTTTCGGCCACCGACGAGGAACGTGCCGCTGATTTACAGGAAATGCTTGATGATAAAAATGTGCAGGCAGTTTTGTGCGGTAGAGGTGGTTATGGAATGAGCCGAATTATTGATTTACTCGATTTTAAAACGTTTAAAAAACATCCTAAGTGGGTCATTGGATTTAGTGATATCACACTATTACACAACCATTGTTCGCAGGCGTTAAAAATAGCATCGCTGCATGCACCCATGGCCGGCGCTTTCAATAATGGACAGTCAAATAACGAGTGGGTACTTTCTTTAAAACATGCACTCCAGGGTAAAAAAGCAAACTATAAAGCTGCGACACACGCACTTAATAAATTTGGAACGGCCTCCGGGAAATTAGTGGGTGGTAATTTAACACTGGTGGCGCACGCTACCGGATCAGTGTCTGGTTTGCAAACAAAAAATGCCATTTTATTTTTAGAAGATATTGGTGAATACAAATACAATATTGACCGGATGATGATTCAACTAAAAAGAAGCGGCATGCTTCAAAACCTTGCTGGGCTTATCGTTGGCGGATTTACACAAACCAAAGATTCGGATCCTGCATTTGGCGCAACCGTATATGAAATCATTGAAAATGCAGTAGCTCAATATAGTTATCCAGTGTGTTACGATTTTCCGGTAAGTCATGACAAAGAAAATTACGCCATTAAGCATGGCGTTCACTATACTTTGCAAGTGAATGCTAAAAAGGTAAGTCTACAAGAATTATAACTGCTTATATCATTTGATCTTCATCGTCTTCGTCGGGACCGTCAAAGTACATGCGCTTTAAATTTAAATTAGCAACAGGTGCTACAATAAGCGGAAATTTTTCGACGGTTACGTTACTTGGATCTAGTCCAAAGCCACGTTCTTCTCCAAGACTAATTTCTTTAAGCCAGAAATAAAGCTTCATAATAACTCTTTCCACAATTGGAAGATCATTGTCCTGACTTAAGTATTTTTCAAGAACAATAAATTGAAAATCCCCCACCACATTATTTTTTTCTAGACTCTCGTAACGGCTGGTAATATTAACTTCTTTGTTGGTTACGAGGTCTTCTACCACTTTTCTGAACATAAGATTAATGCGCTGTTCCATTCTAAATCCAAGTCTAAATTCGACCCTAATGATATCGTTAGGGATGATATGTTCTACCGAGTATTCGCAAGTGTAAGGTTCATCAATAACGTCTACGTGTACAAACCAATAAATATCGGCGCGCTTTGGTTTTTTATTTAAAATTGAATAGATGATTTTGTGCTCAATTTCTTTGTGGTTATTGGCGCTCGTCATGTACACTAAATGCGTTGCATATTTAGGAATGGTTCTGTCATTACTTAACTCCTGAATCATTGGAATGTAATCTTCCAAATGCACAAACTCAACGTATCTATTTTTAATTTTTCGACTTCTAAACCAAACATACATTACAGTAAATAAAGCGCCACCTACAATGAGTGTTACATATCCACCATGCATGAATTTTTCTAGGTTAGCTACTAAAAATGAAGTTTCAATAAGTAAATAAACAGCGAGGTATAAATAAATCCAGGCTGGAGCCGTTCGTTTGCTGACCAAAAAGTTGGCAAACAAAATGGAGGTGCTAATCATACACAGGGTAATCGCTAAACCATACGCAGCACCCATGTTAGCGGATTTTTGAAAGTATAAAGTGACGCCCACGCAACCAACAAATAATAAAAGACTAATGCCTGGAATGTACAATTGTCCTTTTTCTTCGGTTGGGTAATTGATTTTCATTTTAGGCCATAAATTAAGACGCATGGCTTCACTAATAAGTGTGAAAGATCCAGATATTAATGCCTGGCTCGCAATAATGGCTGCTGCGGTAGCAATGATAATTCCAAAAATTTTAAATCCTTGTGGCATGATGCCAATAAAAGGGTTAAAGCCATCTGCCATAATCGCTGCTGGAATAATTTGTCCCTTGTACTGTGCAAGTAACCAAGCACCCTGACCTAAATAATTGATGATCAAACATGTTTTGACAAATATCCAAGAGATGCGAATATTACCTTTTCCGCAGTGGCCTAAATCGCTATATAGCGCTTCCGCACCTGTGGTACATAAAAACACAGCGCCTAGTAGCCAAAATCCTTTGGGATAAGTAGCTAGTAATTTTATCCCGTAATATGGATTTAACGCTTTAAAAACAGACAAGTCGTCTACCACATGCATTAAGCCTAAAATAGCAATCATAGAAAACCATAAAGTCATGATGGGGCCAAATAATTTTCCAATAGAAGCTGTTCCAAATTGCTGTACAAAAAATATCAAGCTTATAATTGCAATAACAATGGTTACAATTGTTTGCTGCGTAATCTCATGAAATGCAGGGATTTGTCGAAGCCCTTCGATGGCTGAAGTAACAGTAATGGGTGGTGTAATAATACCATCGGCAAGTAAGGCTGCACCGCCAATCATGGCTGGAATTACAAGCCATTTTTTGCGTCTTCTAACAAGTGCGTACAAACTAAAAATACCACCCTCGCCTTTGTTGTCGGCTTTTAAGGTAAGTATTACATACTTAAATGTGGTTTGAAGCGTGAGGGTCCATATAATGCAAGAAAGGGAGCCTATAATTAGCAGGTCGCTAATTTCTCTACCTGAAATAATTTCGTTTAAAACGTATAAAGGAGAGGTTCCAATATCTCCGTAAATGATGCCTAGTGCAATGATGAGTCCTGCAGAAGTGATTTTGTTAAGATTCTTGCTCACGTATAAGATGTTTGTGCTCCACAAATGTATATTAAAAAACAAGTTCAGGTTCCAAATAAATAGGGTTACACCTTAAGATTTATTTCACCTTTATGTAAGGCAGTTCTTGATAAAGGGGCTTAACTTTGAGGGTCTAAAGCTTTTTGGTATGAAAAAGTCATTTTTATTCCTTTTTACGCTCGTTCTTGTGCTGCCTTTTGTCTTAAAAGCACAGCAAATTACCTTTTCAGAACCTGACAAAGACGATCCTCGTTCTTACAGTTTTGAAGTGCTTGGTAAAATTGGTGGTAAGATACTGGTGTACAAAAATTACAGATATAGTCATTCTATTTCTGTGTTTGACGGAGACATGAAACTACTGGGCAAGCAACAAATTAATATGCCAGAACGTCTCATGCAAACCGACTTTTTAGCCTACGCTAATCACTTTTATTTGATTTATCAGTTTCAGCGAAAAAGCACTGTTTATTGCATGGCTGTAAAAATGGATAGCGATGGTAATTTATTATCGGAGCCTATGCAACTTGATAGCACGCTCGATGCCAACGGTATTGGATCTAACAGATTGTACTCTTTGGTGGTGAGTGAAGACAAGAAGAAAATAATGATTTTTAAAATCAATAGCCAAAATGAAAAATCACATGTTTTAACAACCTGTTTGTTTGATCAAGATTTTTCACTCATCAGAAAATCGCGTATTGAACTACCCATGCCGCAACGCAACGATTTTTTAGCTGAGTTTGCACTTGACAATGACGGTGATTTAATTTGCGTGAGAGCTAGTGGTACTCAGCAAAACGATAATATCAATAAGGTTTCGTTGATTACAAAAAAAGCGAATTACGATGTTGCTTATATTTCTGATCTAGCAGTTAAAGGTATTTATTTAGATGATATTCATATTAAAGTAGATAATTTAAACAAGCATTATTTAATCACTTCTTTTTTTGGTAAACAAAGACGGGGCAATATCGAAGGCATCTATTTTACTTTATGGGATAAAAATTCAGACAAGGAATTATTAAACGCTAGCACCTTTTTTTCTGATGAATTTAAAGAAGATGCAAAGGGTCAAAATGGTGCAAAAGTTGCTTTCAATGATTATTTTTTAAAGCATATTATTTTAAGACGCGATGGTGGTTTTATGATGATTTCAGAATCTGTTTTTTCTTCTTCTAGAGGAAGTACACTTAATAGATGGGATTATTTATATGGCTCTCCATTTTGGTCGCCTATGGATTATTATTCATGGAATAGTCCGATGGGTATGGGGCTTTCACCTTGGGGTCGAAACAATGCATTTTTCGGCAACAATAACCAGGTTAGGTATTTCGCCGAAAATATTGCTGTTATTTCATTTGACCCAAAAGGCAATATGGAATGGAGTAATATGATTCGTAAAAACCAATTCGACGATAATTCAGAAAATTTTATAGGATTTTCGATGTTAAATGCCGGGGATCAACTCAACTTCATTTTTAACATGCAGGAAAAAAACCAAAACGTGTTAACCAATCAGGCCTTAACCGCCGATGGAAGAATTAACCGTAACCCCGGCTTTAAAAATGTAGATCGGGGTCATGAATTTATGCCTAGGCTTGCAAAGCAAGTTGGGCAAAGACAACTGATTGTGCCATGTATGTTTAGAGGATATACTTGTTTTGCTAAAATTGATTATTAGCTTACTTTTAAGCCGAAACGAATTCCATGGTTTTTTTATTTAGAGACAGATCTGTTGTAAATATATTACTTGTACTGCTGCTAAGCGTGGGCGTTCATTTTCATGGGGTTGAGGAATTGGTGCCCTTACAAGCGGCTTCTAGTCAACAAAATGGCTTGTTTTCTTATGTGCTTGCAAATTACATATACACCTTACCCCTTGCCATTCAGGTCATTCTTTTTCATGCATTACTTGTAACACAGGCGCTTCGCCTCAATATGGTGATGCAGGATTTGCGCATGTTTGCTTCTGTCAATTATGTGCCTGCCATGACTTATATTTTGTTGTCAGGACTGCTCATGAAATCTGATTTGATAACAGAAACCCTGGTAAGTAATTCATTGACGCTTTGGATGTTTATTAAACTAAGCAGGCTCTATAACAATCCAGCGCCAAAAACACTATTGTTTAATATTGGATTAATTGCAGGCATATCTATTTTACTATTTCATCCTTTGTCTATATTAATTGTGGTGGTGCTATTTGCTTTAGCCGTGGTAAGACCTTTTAGAATAGCCGAGTGGCTGGTATTACTATTAGGTATTTTGCTGCCTTATTATATTGTATTTGTGCTTTTGTATTTGAATAATGCCTGGTCAACGGCAATCAACTATTTGCCAAAAATCAACTTTGGCTCACCTCTTGTTGGCGCGTCAAATCTTTACCTGGTTAACCTTGGTTTTATTTTGTTTGCCATACTTGTTGGGCTCTACCAGTTGCAAGTACATGTAGGGAGGCTCGTCATTCAAATTCGTAAAAACTGGGGGGTTATTATGGTGCTTCTATTTATATTGATCATTAGCCCCTTTTTGTTTAGCAGTTTAGGCGCGCAGATACTACTAATGGGCCTCGTGCCACTTTCGGCAACTATTTCTAATGGGTACAGCAACCCCAAAAGCTTAATACTCCCTAATTTCCTGTTTTGGACTGCCCTGGGGCTTATAATTATCAACAACTGGCATTTGGTGAAAATTTAGCCTTTTTCTTCTGTTTTTGAGGGTTACCTTTGCTCTATTATATCAGATAACTATACATTTTATGAAGTTTGGCGTGGTTGTTTTTCCTGGATCGAATTGTGACAAAGACATGCAAGATGCATTAGCCCAAGATTTGGGTAAGGAAGTGATTATGTTATGGCATAAAGACAAAGACCTTAGTATGTTTACCACCGATGATTGTATTGTACTGCCGGGCGGTTTTTCTTATGGCGATTATCTTAGATGTGGAGCTATTGCTAGGTTTAGCCCGATGATGCAATCTGTTATTGATTTTGCAAACAGAGGCGGTAAAGTACTTGGTGTTTGCAATGGATTTCAAATATTATGCGAGAGTGGATTGCTTCCGGGCGTATTACTTCAAAATGCCAATCAGCAGTTTATTTGTAAAAATGTATTTATCACGAATCCAAAAACTGGCGCATTAAAAATACCTATTGCGCATGGAGAAGGTCGTTTTTTTGCAGACAATAAAACACTCGATACATTAGAAGCAAACGGTCAGGTTATCTTTACCTATTCTGACGAAAATGGTAATGCTACAGAAGGAAGCAACCCTAACGGTGCTACCAGAAATATTGCTGGCATCAGCAACGCTTCTAAAAATGTGTTTGGTATGATGCCGCATCCAGAGCGTGCTACATCAAGTATACTTGGTAATATCGATGGAAAAAAAGTTTTCGAATTACTTGGGTTAAATTAAATAGTTATGAAAAAAATTGTTGCCCTATTTGCCGTTGTATGTATTGCGTTAAGCGCTGCAGCTCAAATTCAAGATCCTGTTGACTGGTCTTATTCGGTAAAAAAAGTGAGTGCAGATACATACACGTTTTCGGCTACTGCAAACATAGAAGGTGATTGGCATATTTATTCGCAAACAACGGGTAAAGGCGGTCCGGTGCCTACTAAAATTAATTTCAATAAAAACCCGTTGGTAACGATTGTGGGTGCAACTAAAGAAATAGGTAAAGTAAAGCAGGTATACGATGCACTATTTAAAACCAATGTGCGTTTTATTGGAGAAACGGCTACCTATACACAAACCGTTAAAGTGCGTGGAGGTGTAAAAACAAATATCAGTGGTAGTGTTGAGTATATGGTTTGTGACGACCGTCAGTGTTTGCCACCCAGTAAAAAAACTTTTGATCTTAAGCTTCAATAATGACTAAGAAAATATTATTTATTGTTTTACTTGCTAGTATACAATTAGTATACAGCGCAGCTGCACAGGACCAACCTGTGCAGTTTGTTTTTTCGGCGGCTAAATTGTCTGACACTTCGGCCACATTAATGGTGAAGGCTAAAGCTTCCAATGGCACGCGTATTTTTACGGCCGTTAAAAAAAATAATGACGACGTTTTTGTGTCGGCGCTACAATTAGATACTACTGCAACCGTAGACGCTACTATTAAAGAAACAGGTTTGGCAGGCGCAGTAGCGCTTCCGGGCACGACGGATAAAGGAACTGCTTATGATAGTGTGACATTTGCTTACACTGTGTTTTTTAAGCCTGGCGCCAGTGCAATTAAAGGAACATTTAATTGGCTTGGTGTAAAAGGGGAAGAATTTCCAAGTGGTGAAGAAAAAATAAATGTAGCCATTGAAGGTGATGCTGCAAATACTGGCGCAACTGCCACAGGCGCTGCAACTGCAAATGAAACGGGTTCTATGTGGAGTATCTTTTTGCTTTGTTTAGCAACGGGATTACTCGCTGTTATCACCCCTTGTGTGTTTCCATTAATTCCAGTGACTGTTAGCTTTTTTCTAAAGCGCAGCAAAACAAGAATGGAAGGATTAAAAAATGCACTTTGGTATTCTATATCTATTGTGCTTATTTACACTATACCCACACTTATACTTACGCTCATTTTTGGCGACAAAATTTTATATACCATTTCGACGCACCCGGTTTCTAATATTTTCTTTTTTGTAGTGTTTATTGTTTTTGCCATATCATTTTTTGGTGCTTTCGAATTGGCACTCCCTAATAGTTGGGCCAATAAGGCAGATCAAAAAGCGGGTAAGGGTGGATTACTGGGCATCTTTTTTATGGCGTTAACGCTTGTGATTGTTTCGTTTTCTTGTACGGGTCCTATTGTTGGAACCTTGCTTGGACAAACCAGCATGCAAGGTGTAGGACTCGCGCCCATCATAGGTATGATGGGTTTTGGGGTGGGCCTAGCGATTCCGTTTTCTTTGTTTGCATTTTTCCCGTCGATGCTACAATCTTTACCAAAAAGTGGCGGTTGGTTAAATACCATTAAAGTAAGTTTTGGATTTATTGAACTAGCACTCGCACTTAAGTTTTTATCCAACGTAGACCTCTCTTATCATTTAGGTATTTTAAATAGAGATGTGTTTTTAGTACTGTGGATTGTAATATTTTTCTTGTTGGGCGTTTACTTATTAGGCAAATTAAAATTTGCACACGATAGCGATTTGCCATTTGTATCGGTACCGCGTTTATTTTTTGCAATGGCTAGTTTTAGTTTTGCGGTGTATATGGTGCCAGGTTTATGGGGTGCGCCACTTAAGGCACTTAGTGGATTTATTCCTCCATCCACCACACAAGAATTTAATTTAAATGACCTGCAGTATAAAATTGGCAATGCGGGTGTAGTAAGCCCTAGCGCTGGACCGCAGGCTGCGCTACCCAAAAAATATACCAACAAATTAGAAGTACCTTTTGGATTAACGGCTTATTTTGATTTGGAAGAAGGGATGGCTGCTGCTAAAATTTTAAAGAAGCCTATCATGCTTGATTTTACAGGACATACATGCCCTAACTGCCGTAAAATGGAAGAGCAGGTATGGAAAGACCCGGCTGTATTATCGCGTATTAAAGAAAACTTTGTACTCGTAAGCTTATACGTAGACGAAACAGAAGAACTACCTGCAAATGAGCAGTACACCGATAAAAACGGTGTTAAAATTGTAACGGTAGGTGATAAAAACCTAGACTACGAAATCAAAACCTTTGGTTTTAATGCGCAGCCACTTTATATGTTTTTGGATTTAAATGGTAAGCCCCTAAGTGATGTGAAATATGGCTACGACCCAAGCGTAGCAGGCTTTATCAAGCATTTAGATGCAGTCAAAGCTGCATTTGACGCTGGCTTATAAAGTCATCTGATTTTCAGCCATCATTTTACGGAGGTTAATAAGTCCGTAACGCATGCGGCCAAGTGCCGTATTGATGCTGCAATTGGTAATTTCAGCGATTTCTTTAAAGCTTAAATTCGCATAGTGTCTGAGCACAATAATTTCTCTTTGCTCTTCAGGAAGCAAATCAAGCATGCGGCGCACTTTTTCGTGACTTTCGCCGCGCATTAGCTTTTGATCGGGCGCTTCTTGTGATACATTGATCACTTCAAAAATATCTTGATCGTCGGAAGTTTTAATAGCAGGGGTACGTTTTACTTTTCTAAAATAATCGACACATAAGTTGTGTGCGATTCGAAGCGCCCAAGGTAAAAACTTACCTTCTTCGGTGTAGCGCTTGTTTTTTAGGGTATCAATAATTTTGATAAATACGTCTTGAAACAGGTCTTCGGCTAAGTAGGTGTCTTTTACAAAAAACAAAATAGACGAATAAATACGGTCTTTGTAGCGCGTTACGAGTACGTCAAATGCTTCTGTATCGCCGGCTTGAAAGGAACGTATCAAATCTAAATCTGCAACCTGCTCGAGTGTTTTCATAGTTTATTTTCTTCTCGGGGTTCAAATTAGCTATCTTTTATGCTGGTTGCTCGCTTGTGGATACATTGCAAAAGAGCGGTTTGGTTATTCACATCGAATAAATCCAAAAAAAATTGTGTGTACGCCAAAAAAATCTGGGTTAATTTAACCCTCAACTAAACCTATGCTGCAATAATCTGTTTACATTGTGTACGTATTTATGGCAGCAAAAAAACAAGTAGAAAAAGCGGTGGCAAAGAGCGAGAAAGTGGATCAGGCAAAGGGCACAGATGCTATTGAAATAGTGGGTGCGCGCGTGCACAATTTAAAAAATGTTAGCGTGGCATTTCCGCGCGGCAAATTTATTGTAGTAACGGGCGTTTCAGGAAGTGGTAAATCATCTCTAACCATAGATACTTTATTTGCCGAAGGGCAGCGCCGCTACGCCGAAAGTTTAAGTGCTTATGCCAGACAATTTATGGCCCGTATGGAAAAACCAGACGTGGACATGATTAAAGGCCTTTGTCCGGCCATTGCTGTAGAGCAAAAAGTAATTACCCGCACGCCCCGCAGTACGGTGGGCTCCATGACTGAAATTTATGATTACCTACGCTTATTATTTGCAAGGGCTGGCAAAACCATTTCTCCGGTTAGTGGCAAAGAAGTAAAAAAAGACGAAGTATCGGATGTGGTAGCAGCTATTTGTGCCCTTCCAAAAAATAGTAAAGTAGTGATTGGCGTTGCCTTAAAGCAGCATAAGAATAGAGCCGTACTTGAAGAGTTAGGCATATTATTACAAAAAGGATTTACAAGAATATATGTAGTGGCTGCTACAGAGCCACTCATGCGTATTGAGGAGCTGTTGGAACAAACGCCGGCTGCATTAAAAAAAATATTACCGCTTGCTAAAGCAACTTCTGCCACGGAGACCATTCCGCAAACCTGGGTACTCATAGACCGCATTGTAGTAAAAGACTTTGACGAAGATGATATGCACCGCCTTTCTGATTCGGTGCAAACTGCATTTTACGAAGGGGAGGGGGAAGTATACATAGAGCTGGATAACAAAAAGGTGCATCATTTTAGCAGCCGTTTTGAGCTCGACGGTATTGTGTTTGAAGAGCCGGTGCCTAATTTATTTTCGTTTAATAATCCATTTGGTGCCTGCCCCACTTGCGAAGGTTTTAGTCAGGTATTAGGGGTAGACGCGGATTTAGTAATTCCGGATACGCGTTTAAGTTTATTTGAAGGCGCGGTAGCGCCATGGAAGGGTGAAAAATTAAGTTGGTGGAAAGATCAATTTATTAAAGGTGCTTCTAAATTTGATTTCCCTATTCATAAACCCATTGCGCAGTTAACCAAAGCGCAGTATCAGCAGTTGTGGGATGGCGTTGGCAAAGTGTATGGCATCCATGATTTTTTTAAAGAGGTAGAACAAAATTTATATAAAGTTCAATACCGCGTTTTATTAAGCAGGTATCGTGGCCGTACTACTTGCACTGATTGTGGTGGATACCGTTTACGCAAAGAAGCGCTCTACATAAAAGTTGGCGGTAAACATATTGGTGAACTTTGTCAAATGCCAGTGCGTGATGTAAAAACTTGGTTTGATACACTCGTATTATCAGAGCATGATAACAGTGTGGCCAAACGCATTTTAATTGAAATACACCAGCGCCTACAAACCTTACTAGACGTGGGTCTTGGCTATTTGACACTGGACAGACTTGCAAATTCTTTAAGTGGTGGCGAAAGTCAGCGCATACAATTGACCAGAAATTTAGGCAGTAATTTAACCAACTCACTTTACATATTAGATGAGCCTTCTATTGGTCTTCATTCGAGAGATACGGAGCGTTTAATTAGCGTATTACAATCGTTACGTGATTTAGGTAATACGGTGGTTGTGGTAGAACACGACGAAATGATTATGCGTAAAGCAGATCATATTATTGACATGGGACCTTTTGCTTCGCACCTTGGTGGCGAAGTAGTAGCGGTAGGTAATTACAACGAGCTTATTAAAAATCCAGATAGTTTAACGGGTAAATATTTATCGGGCGCACTTGCAATAGAAGTGCCTAAAACATTAAGAAAGAGCACCCGTTTTATTGGCGTTGAAGGTGCTAGACAAAACAACCTGCAAAATATTACAGTAAAATTTCCGCTACAAACACTTTGTGTGATTAGTGGCGTGAGTGGTAGTGGTAAAACAACGCTAGTCAAACAAATTTTATATCCAGCCCTTCAAAAATATAAAGGAGAACCCGCCGATAAAGTGGGTCTTCACACCAAACTCATTGGTGATATCGATTCTATTTCACAAATAGAACTGATAGATCAAAACCCCATTGGAAAATCATCACGCAGTAACCCGGTTACTTATATAAAAGCGTATGATGGCATTAGGGATTTATATTCTAAACAGCCACTTTCAAAAATGCGCGGTTTTATGCCCAAGCATTTTTCTTTTAACGTAGATGGTGGACGCTGCGACACCTGTAAAGGAGAAGGCGAGCAAGTAGTAGAAATGCAGTTTTTAGCGGACGTGCACCTTACTTGTGAATCTTGTGGCGGTAAAAGATTTAAAGAAGAAGTATTAGAAGTCAACTATAAAGACAAAAATATTTTTGATGTGCTTGAACTTTCGGTAGACCAAGCGCTCGATTTTTTTGTAGAAGATAAAAATATTTACAATGCCATACTGCCACTACAATCGGTGGGGCTTGGTTATATTAAATTAGGCCAAAGTAGTGACACCCTTAGTGGTGGAGAAGCCCAGCGTGTTAAGCTTGCCAGCTTTTTAGGCAAGGGTAAAGGGCATGGTCAAATGTTATTTATTTTTGATGAACCTACTACCGGGCTTCACTTTCATGACATCAAAAAACTACTCAATTCATTTTCGGCACTTATTGATCAGGGTCATTCACTGATTGTTATTGAACACAATACGGACGTTATCAAATCGGCAGACTGGCTAATAGATATGGGGCCGGAAGCAGGTGATGGTGGCGGAACGGTTGTATACGAAGGTGTGCCAATGGGCATTAAAAAATGCGCCGCTTCTCATACCGCAAAATATTTATAACTAAGTGTAAGCGCTATTAATACGCGAAATGAGATGCGCGCCCGCTATGTTTTATCTTAATCGATCTAAGCTCTTCAGCAACTTTTGGTCTTTGTACATACCAATAATAGAGAGTATAAAAAAAACAGGCACTAAAAAGCTAAATATCGAATACAGCGATAGTCCACCCGTTTTAAAGTTTCGCATGTAAAGGAAGTAATGCATCAGATTTACAAGACCTAACAAAACGCCAACTACACTAATTTTAATTTGTAAGCTTCTGTTGCTGTACAAAAAAATATTAATCAGTGCAACAAGACCAGTAGCAATCACAAATACCAACAACATAAAATGATCGTAAGGCGTGATGGTTACCGTTGGGCCAGGTACTTCTAAGCTACCAAAATAAAACGGTAGCTTCACAGATGCAAAAGCGCAAATGCTTGCTAACAGTAACCATAGGGTTTGGATGCGTTGGATCATAGTTCTGGGTATAAAACAAATTGAGACATAAACTCGTTAACCTCGCCTTTTAATTTTTCTAAAAGTGCTGCATCATCAGGATTCATGAGCGCTTTGTCAATTGCATTTACAACAAACGCCATATCTGATTCTACCATGCCTCTTGTAGTAACGGCTGCTACACCAAATCTGATCCCTGAGGTAACAAAGGCAGACTTGTCATCGTAAGGTACCATATTTTTATTTGCCGTGATATCTGCGTGTCCTAGAACCTGCTCCGCTTTTTTACCGCTGATATTTTTATTGCGTAAATCAATAAGCATTAAGTGGTTGTCTGTACCGCCACTGATAATTTCATATCCTTTATCCGTAAAGTTTTTAGCCATGGCCTGCGCATTTTTTTGCACTTGTTGTTGGTACACTAAAAACTCATCGGTTAAAATTTCACCAAATGCAATGGCTTTTGCAGCAATTACGTGCTCAAGTGGTCCGCCTTGCGTACCTGGAAACACAGCCATATCAATTACGTTAGACCAAAGTCTTAAGTTTCCTTTTATATCTTTTAAGCCTAAAGTATTTTCACCATCTTTTGCCATCATAATCACACCACCGCGCGGTCCACGTAAAGTTTTGTGGGTAGTAGAGGTAACAAAATGACAATGTTCAAATGGTGAAGACAATAAACCTTTTGCAATTAATCCTGCAGGGTGCGCAATATCAGCAAGTACAAAAGCACCAACTTCGTCGGCTACTTTTCTGATACGTGCGTAATCCCAATCTCTACTGTATGCACTTGCACCACAAATAATTAATTTTGGTTTTGCAGCACGCGCCTGCGCTTCTAGCATTTCATAATCAATAAGCCCTGTTTCTTTGACAACACCATAAAAATGTGGCTTGTAAATTTTACCGCTAAAATTAACGCCCGATCCGTGTGTTAAGTGACCGCCCATGCTAAGGTCCAAACCTAAAATGGCATCACCAGGTTGCAAAATCGCAAGCATAAGTGCCGCGTTGGCTTGTGCACCACTATGTGGCTGAACGTTTGCGTATTCGAGGTTAAATATTTGTTTTAATCGATCAATGGCTAACTGCTCTGTTTGATCTACAATTTCACAACCACCATAATACCTGCGTCCTGGATACCCTTCGGCATATTTATTGGTCATCACACCGCCCATCGCCTGCATAATTTGAAGGCTTGTAAAGTTCTCAGAAGCAATGAGTTCGATGCCTCTACGTTGGCGTGCTAATTCTTGGTTGATGATGTCAAAAACAAGGGTATCTCTTTGCATAGTTGCTATTTTTAATGCTTGACCACAAAGATAAGTTAAGGCCTTCATTATGCCCTGCTAAAATGAAGTAAGCAATAGCAAACTATTCACAATTGTTGTTCCAATGCCTAATTTTACTAATTTCGAACCCCTAATCGATGTGGGTAAATCATATTCAATCCCCCAATTTATGAAAGCTGTTATCCCTGTTGCTGGTGCTGGAACAAAATTAAGACCGCACACCTATACACAGCCTAAAGCGCTGATACCAATTGCCGGAAAAACAATTCTGTCGCATATTGTAGATCAACTAAAAGACGCGGGCATTACCGAGTTTATATTTATTGTGGGTTATTTAGGGGCAAAAATTCAGGATTATGTTAAACAAACCTACCCTGATTTAGCCACGCATTTTGTATACCAAAATGAAAGACAGGGCACTGGACATGCAGTTGAATTAACCAAACAACTTATTGGGGACGAGCCCATATTTGTGGCCCTTGGAGATACCATTTGTGAATTTGATATCAAGGAAATTATTGACAGTCCTATTAGTATGATTGGTGTTCATAAAGTAGATGATCCCAGAAGTTTTGGTGTGGCCACAATAGACGACAACGGTTTTATTGAACAACTGGTGGAGAAACCGTCAATCCCAAAAAGCAATTTAGCCCTTGTGGGGTTATACAAGATTAATGAAACGGCTGTTTTGTTTGAGTGTTTGAAACAGTTATTTGTAGAAAATATTACCACGCAAGGCGAGTATAATTTAACCGACGCACTTGCTTGTATGCTGCAAAAAGGAACCACGTTTAAATCCTTTAAAGTAACGCACTGGTTTGATTGTGGTAAAAAAGAATCGATTCTTGAAACCAATGCAACCCTATTAAAAAAATTAGGCGGCAATGTGCCGGAAGCACACGGTTACACTGATACTATTATTATTAGTCCGGTTAGTATTGCAGAGGGTTGCAAAATTTCTAATGCCATTATTGGCCCCAATGTAGCAATCGGTCCAAACACGACTATAACACAATCTATTATTAGAGATAGTATTATTGGTGGCTATACCAGCTTACATGAAGTTGTACTTGACAATTCTTTAATAGGAAGTGATGCTAGTGTTAAAGGTTTATCGCGCAGTTTAAATATCGGCGATAATACCGAAATAGATTTTGGATAAATTTATTTGAAAAAAATCGCGTACAATTTTTACTTCTGTAAATAAAATGAATTGGCCTGACTGGTGCAGGTTACTACAAGTTCATTGATGCACACATGATCTGGAAGTGTAGTAACATAGTAGGCAACATTTGCAACATCAACGGCTTCAAGTGCTTTGTAACCTTCGTAAACGGCCGCTGCTTTTGCCTCGTCTCCTTTAAATCTAGTATTACTAAAATTGGTTTCTGCTGCACCTGGATGAATGGCGGTGACCTTAATATGTTGTGGCAATAAATCAATGCGCATTGATTTTGAAATAGCAGCAACGGCGTGCTTACTCGCGCAGTATACGTTTCCTTCTTTGTATACTTCCACACCTGCTGTAGAGCCTATATTAATGATATGCCCTTTTTTATTATTGATCATGAGTGGAAGCACTGCTTTACTCACGTAGAGTAAACCTTTTACGTTGGTGTCAATCATGGTTTCCCAATCGTCTAGGTTAGCGTCCTGAAATGCGTCGCGACCTAGTGCAAGTCCTGCATTGTTAATGAGCACGTCAATGCTAGAAAAATTATCAGGGATTGTTTTGATGGCTGCAAAAACAGCTTCTTTATTTTGTACATCAAAGCAAAGGGTATGCACGGATGCACCGTGTTTTGCAACAAGTGTTTCTTTTAACGCCGACAATAAACTGTCTTTTCTTCCGGTTATAATTAATTTGTTACCTGCCGCTGAAAAAACATGGGCCATGGCTTCTCCAAAACCAGAAGTAGCGCCTGTAATTAAAATTGTTTTACTCATAATTATTTTTATCTAATGATCACACTTGTTCCTTTGGTGTAAACTTTTTTATCTGCGTAATCGATACCAACGGCTTCATACACATACGCACCATTTGGTTGGAATTCACCTTTATAAGTTCCATCCCAACCTTCGCCTATGCGGTTGGTGGTATAAATGATTTGCCCCCATCTATTAAAAACATTAAAGTGAATCAATTGTTTGATGCCCTTTGTGATAGGTCTTAAAATATCATTTTTCCCATCTTTATTGGGTGTAAATCCGGACGGCACCCATATGTTAGCAATACCGTTAAATATAGTAACCGTAACATTGTCTTCGGCATAGCAGCCAGCCTGCGTAAATACCCGAACGTTGAACACAACAGAGTCGGTACCTGCAGCACCTGTAAATACAGGGTTTGCAATTTGAGGATTGTTTAAAAAAGTAGAAGGGGTCCATAAATAACGCAGTCCGCCACTCGCGCCAAGTTGCATGGGCCTACCAATAACTGCAATGGTGTCACTTCCTGCATTAGGTATAATTCGGGGCACAACTGTTACGCGTATAGTATCGGTAACAATTTTAGGACAACCCAGTGTATCAGAAACAGCAATCACATAGGCAGTAGAACCAATGGGTCTGGCCACTGGGCTTAGGGTGTTAAAACCTGTTAAACTACTAGTTGGGTTCCATGTAAACCTACTTGCACTAATTGTGGCTTGCAAGGGTAGTGTGGTGCCAAAACAAATAGTGGTATCGGGTGTTGCATTTACGGCGGGTCTAGGCGCCACTTTTATTAGTATCGAATCTTTATCTTGACACCTACCCAAATTTGCAGTTACAAAATACTGCGTATTTGATAATGGCTTTACAATTGGATTTTTAATAGGGTCTACAAACTCGCCACCAGCGCTGCGCCATAAATAAGATAGTGCAAAAGAAGTGGGGGCTAAGGCAAAACTATCACCTCTACAAATAGTGCTATCTGTTTTTAAATCTACTTTAATAAATTGAAGCACGTTTACCATTACACTATCTGTGGCATTACAACCATTGTCCTGAACCGTTACGTAATATTTAGTGCTATCGTTAGGATATACGGTGGGGGTCGCCGTATTGGCACTTCTAATTCTTAATTTATTTGCATTGTTATTGGGCACCCAATTAATGGTGGTGGTATTATTAATATTCGCTTTTAAAAGGAGGGTATCGTTACTACAAATAAGTGTGTCTTTGAAGGGAAGATTGATTTGTGGTTTATCTAAAATATCTATTTGTTTGGTAAGGGTATCTGTACATCCTTTATTATTGGTTGAAATAAGTGTGACGGTCGCTTTTTGCGCACTACTATATTTCCAAACGGTATCTTTTGTTGTGGCGCTATCTGCCGCACTTCCAGCATCACCAAAATTCCAGCGCCAACTATTTACAATACCATATTTACTGCTGGTTAAATCTTTGAAAGTATAATTATTGAGCACGCAATTTCCAGTAACAGAGAAATCTGTTTTAAAAGTTGGATATACTTTTACAATGGCTGTTGTAGAATCTTGACAGCCACCTGTACTTGTGACAACTAATTTTAGAACGTATGTGCCTGTATCTGCGTAGGTGTGGACGGGCCTGGGAAGTGTTGAAACGGTATTATTTTTTTCACCAAAGTTCCATAAGTAACCTGCTACACTTGGGCTCGTAGACTCATTTTCAAACTGTAGCGTAAAACCATCGCAAGAAATATATTGTGGTTTTAATTCGGCGGCGGTGATAGAACAATTTTCAACTTTTACTTGAAATTCTTTTTGGTGCTCACTAATTTTTATACCGTTACGGTATTCTTCTACGAGAACAGCTAGTAAATAAATGCCGGTGACAGCTGGAGCTCTTCCGGTTACAAGTCCTGTTTTTGCATCAATTTGTGTAGATGTATTTCCAAAGGGTTTATTAAAACTATATCCTCCAAAATAAGAAACGGTTGCGTAAGGTGGCGTATCGGATTGCAGTGGTAATTGATTGGGTGGTGGGCCTGCGCCAATATAGCCAGGCGCAAATGAATATACCAGCGAGTCTTTGTCTGGATCAACGGCGCTAAAATCGAGTTGCAGCGGTGATGATACACAAACAAGGATGGTGTCTTTTTTTAAAAAAGTGGCACTTGAATTATCGGGTGCAAAGGGGTTGGAATTGCTGCCCGGAATTTTTACCCAGTAGCTGATGCCGACAGAGTTTGAATTCATATTTAAAACGCCACTTACCCTGCAACACTGCGAATGACTTGCAAAATAACCACTTGCGTTAGGGTCTAGATCTACAATCACTTCATAGGCGGAAACGGCAAATTCTACACGCGGAAAACTAGACAAACATTTATCATACGTGCCTAGCTTCATGAATTCATAACTTTTTCTGGAGAGTACATAATTCCCTACAAGTGCATTGTTATCACCTCTATAAATAGAAATATTATAATTGCTAGATAAGGATGCTACTGTGGGTCCAGTAACGGTTGTGTCTTTGTATAATAAAAGTGTTATGGCGTATCTTAACTTATTACCATCGGTGGGTGATTTTCCTATATAGGTATAATACATTTCACCACCTGAAATATGTGACGCATGCGCCGACGTAACAAAGGCGCTAACGAGTAAGATTAAAAACCATTTTTTCATGCGTTCACTTTATCCAAAAAATCTAGGACAGCTTTATTAAAAATAACAGGGTGCTCAAGCATGCCCATGTGTCCACAATTTTCTAGTACATAAAGATAAGCGGAATTGGGCATTTTTGTTTGAGGTAAAGTATCTTCTAGCGCCACCGCGATGTCCTGATCCCCTAATACAAATAGAACCGGAACAGTTGTGGTTGCTAAAACATCTGTTAAATTTGGGCGGGCCATCATGGCATGGTAGTAGGCTATTAATGCTTCGTTTGAAAATAGAGGCAGTGCTTGTATAAAATCTAAAACAATACCTGGGTTTGTTTCTTTTGTATGGGTGCCAAATAAATTAGGCACGGTGGTTTCTAAAAAAGTAGTTGCGCCAAATTTTTCTATAAAAGAAATGCCCCGTAATCTATTTTCAATTTTAAGGGGTGTATCTGGTAATGCAGTAGAATGAAGTAGTCCAAATGCTTTTAGGTACTGCGGATATTTAAATGCAAGCGCCATGGCGGCGTATCCACCCATACTATGTCCAAGCACAGTAGAATTTTCAATTTTTTCGTGGTTTATTAATGCAGCGACACTGTCTGCCAAATATTCGATCGAAAAATTAGAAGGGTATGTATTTGTATTTATTGCTGACATGCCCGTGCCGGGTAAATCTGGCGTGTATACGGTGTAGTTTTTTTCGAGTGCTGTAACCGTGCTATAAAATATGCGGTGGTCTTCTCCAAAACCATGCAGTAAAATTACGGCAGGCCCGGTCCCCGTTTTTTGGTAACACATTTGCCTGTTGTCAAATTCAAATGAAAGGTTAGCCATGGCCGGTTACTAAGAATTTTTTTTGAAGCGCTTATATAAACCCTGTAATAATAATAGGACTGCAAAAATTGAAAAAATTTGATAGAGCCAGTCGCCATATTTTGCGTAAAAAGTAAGGTTCGATTTTATTGGAATTTGGTATTTAATAACACCCATCTCGTCCCATCCTTTTTGTGCAACTATATTACCGAGTGGGTTAATAACAGCGGAGATGCCCGTATTGGCACTTCTGGCCACCCAGGTTCTTGTTTCGATAGCTCTGAGTGCAGCATACTGCAAATGTTGTTTGTGGCCACTGGTGTTGCCCCACCATCCGTCGTTGGTGATAATAGCAAGGAGGTTAGCACTTTTTTGTTTGTACGTGCCTACATAAGCGCCGTAAATACTTTCGTAACATATAATGGGTGCACTCATATACTGGCAACCATTATTTGTAAACACTGCTGCTTCTTCCGATTTTCCGTATCCACCCGTGGAACCCCCAAACTGCTCCAAGACGGGTCCTAAAAAATTTAAAAAAGTAGGTAAGGTTTCTACACCTGGTACTAATTTACTTTTGTTGTAAAAAGCAAGTGGTGTTCCGTTGTTGATATAAACAGCTGCATTAAATGCGTCGTAATAAAAACTGCCGTCACTCGATTTTTTTGCTGTGGGCGTTTCTTTGGTGCCGCCGTATTTTTTATAGGTTTCGATGCCCGATAAAATAAAAAGCTTGGGATGTCTTTTACTAAATTCAAATATGGGTTGATAGTAGGGGTTGCTGGTGATATTGTCTTGCCAGTCTGCAACGCTCATCGCTGTTTCAGGCCATAGTACCAGTGTGGTATTACTATCTAAATTAGATTCGGTGGCGCTAATTAGCCCAGCAATTTGTGATGCCGCACTCGATATTTCAAACTTTTGATAGGGGTCTATATTGGGTTGCACAATGAGTACGTTTTGTGCAGTTTTAGGGCTACTTGCCTCTGAGCTATTTAGTGTTTTTTGATAGCTGAGTATAAGATTTGAGCAAACAACAGGTACCATAAAACAAGAAACAATTTGCACAACATTTTTTTTGATGGGCTGCTTTGCTTTTTTAGCGACTACTAATTTATATACTAGAATATTCAGGAGTAGTATCCAAAAACTTCCACCGGCTACGCCGGTATATTCGTACCACTGAATGACGCTGGTGTGCATAGCAAAACCATTACCTAGTGTGAGCCATGGCCAGCTTATTTGCCAGTTTAAATGGATGTATTCGAAAGTTAGCCACGAAACAATGAGCGTAATAAAACCGATGTTTTTATTTTTCTGCGCCGCCGAAAAATAAAATAGCCAAGGCACGCACATGAGTAGGCTGTTGGCGATAATGGCAGCTACGCTGCCCACATCGGTGGAATTCCACATCCAATAGGTAGTGCCAATATTCCAAATAAGTACCGACAAAAATGTGTAGCCAAAAAAGGTTAGTTTTTTTGTGACGTTGTTTGCAATAATAAGTAGCGGCACCCATGCAATAAACAATAGGAGTGCCAACCAAAAAACAGGCCATGCTACAACGAGTAACAGGCCTGTTAAAATGCTATAACCTAATAGGGTTGATTTTTTCAAGTCGTATAATTATTTACGGCTGTAATTAGGTGCTTCTTTTGTAATATCAATATCGTGTGCATGACTTTCTTTCATACCCGCGTTGGTGATTTTTACAAAAGTGGCTTGTTGTAATGCTTTAATATTTTTAGCACCGCAGTAGCCCATGCCTGATCTTAATCCGCCAACGTACTGGTAAATAATTTCTGCAATACTTCCCTTATAAGCAACGCGTCCTTCAATACCTTCTGGTACATATTTTTTAATATCCGCTTCTACGTCTTGGAAATAACGGTCACCACTTCCCTGACTCATCGCGCCAAGGCTTCCCATGCCACGGTATTCTTTAAACTTACGACCTTCATAAATAATAGTATCTCCAGGGCTTTCTTCGGTACCTGCAAAAACGGATCCCATCATTACTACATTGGCGCCAGCAGCAAGTGCTTTTACCATATCACCGGTGTATCTAATACCACCATCTGCAATAACCGGAATACCTTTTGATTTTAATGCCATGCTTGCTTCCATGATGGCTGTAAGCTGTGGCACACCTGCACCTGCTACAATACGCGTGGTGCAAATAGAACCGGGTCCAATACCTACTTTAACGCAGTCGGCGCCGGCTGCGGCAAGCGCAAGGGCGCCATCTGCCGTACCCACATTACCAGCTATAATTTGTAGTCCTTTAAAATTTTTACGAAGTGCTTTAAGTGCTTCGATAACACCTTTGCTATGTCCGTGCGCGCTATCGAGTGTTACCACGTCTACGCCAACGTATTGAAGTGCTGCGGCTCTATCCATTAAATCGGAAGTAATACCAAGTGCAGCACCTACAAGTAAACGTCCAATGCCATCTTTTACGGCGTTAGGAAAATTACGTAGTTGTAAAATATCGCGGTAGGTGATAAGACCAATTAGTTTACCTTGTTTGTTTACTACTGGTAATTTTTCGATCTTATGTTTGCGTAAAATAATTTCTGCTTTTTTTAAGTCGGTACCTTCTGGTGCAATCACTAAATTTTCTTTAGTCATTACTTCTTTTACTTTACGTTTTTTATCTGTCTCAAAACGAAGGTCTCTATTGGTTAAAATACCTACTAATTTTTGTCCGGCGTCTACAATTGGAATACCGCCAATTTTATTATCGCGCATTAATTTAAGTGCGTCACCGATGGTGGCGTCTACTAAAAGCGTGATGGGGTCAACAATCATACCGCTTTCACTTCTTTTTACACGTCTTACCTGCTCGGCTTGCTTTTCGATGCTCATGTTTTTGTGCAAAATGCCAATGCCCCCTTCGCGCGCAAGTGCAATAGCGAGGTTGGCTTCTGTAACCGTATCCATTGCAGCGGATAACATCGGTACATTCAGCGTTATAGACTTTGTAAGTTGAGAGCGAATATCAGTGTCTCTTGGTAAAATTTCGGAGTAGGCTGGCATGAGTAAAACGTCGTCGAACGTTAGCCCTTCTCCAAATAATCTAGCGGATGTTGCCTTATTGGCGGTCTTTGTATTTCTTGTTGCCATGTGCAAAGATAATAGGATACCTATATTTCAGCCAAAAAAATGATTTAGCCCAGCAGTCGTAGGTAGGTTTTGCCCGGAAGTGCACCAATGAGGCCATTTAGCTCCAAATTAAGCAGGCTTGCCGCTAATACCGCGTTTGAAAGCATGCTTTTCAGGTAAATTTCATCGATTGAGACGGGTATTTGATGATCTAATAGGGAGAGAATTATTTTTTCTGCATCTGTTAAGTTATGCTGAACTTTAGGGGCATTTTGTTTTGTGGTGATGGGCGCCCAACCCAGTGCTTCAATAAATGTAGCTACAGAATCAAGCATGGCTGCTTTATGCGTTTGAATGAGTCTTAAACAGCCACTACTTTTTTTGTCGGTAATTTTTCCGGGGCAAGCAAACACTTGTCTGTCGTAATCGAATGCAAGATTTGCAGTAATCATACTGCCACCTTTGGTTTCTGTTTCGATAACAATGGTAGCGTCCGATAAACCGGCAACAATGCGGTTGCGTTTTGGAAAATTAAATTTTTCGATACGTGCTGTGGAGGATAGTTCGGTTAAAAGGCCACCACTTGCAATCATATCTTTTGCAATATGCTGGTGAGCCGCTGGATAAATGGTGGCGAGTGAATGCGCAAGTACACCCACTGTTTGTAAATTACAATCGAGTGCGCATTGGTGCGCTGTAACATCGATACCATAGGCAAGCCCACTAATAATAAGTGGATTGTAAGGCGCGAGCTGCTCAACAATTAAACTAGTAAGCCACTTGCCGTAATGAGTGGGAAGTCTAGTACCTACAATGCTTATAACGCGCGACTGATTGATGGGTGCCGATCCTTTGTAATACAGTATGGTAGGGGCATCGGAGCAGGCGGCTAATTTTTTTGGGTAGGCCGCATCATTAATAAATAAAGGCGTGATTTGTTTTTGATGTACAAATAAAACCTCTGTGTCGGCGGCTGTAAAATTATTAAAGCGTATAATTTTTTCTGCTCTATAATTTCCAAAATATTCGATGTCGAGTAAGTCTTTTTTTGAAGCGTTAAATACAGCGCTAGCAGACCCAAAACGATCTAGTAAATGTTTAGCAAGGCTTGGTCCAATAGAATCTATTTGTGTAAGCGCAATTTGGTAACGAAGTTCGGTGTCTGAAATATGTGTGTCCATGATAGTGCAAGCTCACGCAAATGAGTCAAACAACAACAGGTAGTAGTACTAGAAAATATGCGCAATCAAATTATGTATTACAAACGCGTAATGGTAAAACTAGTACGTCTATTTTGTGCGCGACCCGCTGCTGTTTCGTTGGTGGCAATGGGGTTATCACTTCCAAACCCTTTGTAGCTAAGTCTATCCGCAGCAATGCCTTTACCCGATAAGTAGTTGACAATGGATTTAGCTCTATTGGTAGAAAGAATTAAATTATCGGAAGCCTTGCCAATATTATCTGTGTAACCACTAATTTGTATTTGCATGCTAGGGTTCTCTTCTAATATTTGTACCAGCTTATTTAATTCTGGTAAGGAAGCTGGTAATAGCGCATAACTATTGTTCTCAAATAACACTTGTGTGAACACAAAACTAGACGCAAGCTTAATAGGTTCTAAGGCAATGTTTTTAACATAAGTACTATCAGGTACTGCACCCGATAATGCATACGCACTTGAATAAAATAAATATCCTTTTCTGTTAACGGTAAATGTATAATCTTTTCCTTCCGGTAGTGTAATAAAATAATTCCCGAGCTCGTCGGTTTGCACTTTATTAATGAGTGTGCCACTTGCGTTGTCTGTTAATTCTACATTAGCAGGCAGTCCTTTTTGAGTCTTCACATCTGATACAACGCCTTTTACATAAATGGTTTTAAAAGGTCTTGCATCTGCGGGTAGTGTAAAAGAATAAATATCGAGGCCGCCCCTGCTGTCTTCTCTATCGCTTGCGTAGTAAGCGGTGTAGCCGTCTGCGGCAACGGCTAAACTACCTTCGTTTTCGATGGTATTAATGGGGTAGCCCATATTTTCTGGAATGCCCCATTTGCCACCCGTTAATTTTTTTAAAACAAATAAATCAGACCCACCATATCCAGGTAAGCCGTCCGATGTAAAATAAAGTGTTTGATTATCGGCGTGAATAAATGGAGCCATCTCGTCACCTGCGGTATTTATTGTAGGACCCATATTTACCGCGTCGGTCCAGCGTCCATTTGGTTTTAAATAACTCACGTATAAATCTGCACCACCATATCCGCCGGGTCTCGTACTACTAAAATAAAGTGCGCGTTTATCGGGGCTAATAGCGGGTGAACTTTCCCAAAAATCGGTATTGATCGAGTCTCCTAAATTTTCCTCTATGCTCCAGCCTGTTGGTGTATACACCGATTTGTAAATATCAAAACCACCAAGTCCTGCGCCCGCAATATCTGCAGCAAAAAACATCCATTCACCATCCTGTGATACCGTAATTGCCCCTTTGCGAGGTTCTAAATTAATGTCGCCATCGAGTGGCGCTGCTTTGTAAAAACTGTCTTTGTTAGTAATGGTACTTAACATAAAATCTTCCCTAGCAGTACCCGTACGTCTTGTAAAAACAAGGGCGTCGTCGGTAACCGTTACAGATGGATAATACTCGGAAGAGCTTGAGTTGATACTATCACCTAAATTTTTTGGTGCAAAAACATATCCCGTATTTTTATTTTTTTGCGCAGTACTTAAAGCAAACGCATATGTTTTTTGTCGATACTGTGCTGCTTTTAAACTTCTACCACTTAAATCAGAAAGCGTTAAAAATTGATTGATGGCTGTTAGAGCTTTGTCAAATTGTCCAAGCCCTGCAAGGTTTATAGAATAGGGTAGTAGGTACGGTGTAAAATAAATACTGTCTTTTAAACGCGCGCGTTCATAAACGATAACCGCTTTTTTATACTGCTTCATATTACCATATGCACCCGCAAGTGATAAATAAGCATCGGTAAAATTGGAATCTATTTGTAACGCGTTTGCAAGTAGTGCAATGCCCTCTGCACTGCGGTTATCTTCGAGTGCAAGTATGGCTTCGTTGTATTTTTTTAAAGCTTTTGGACTACTGGATTGACGTGGCGTTTGTGCATGCGAGAAAGGGCTAATAAAAACAAAGGCGCAACAAAAAACGAGGCCCCAAATGCTACCTACTACAATACTTTTTTGCTTCATGCAATTAAGGTACATTAATATACTTATGCAGTTGGGCACTCAGCTCCCATTTTGGGTTTTCTTTAATATATTCCGTTATGAGTGGAAGCATTGTTGAGGCTTTTTCCCACTCTGGTTGGAGGTATAATTTGCAAGCAGCAGGCACTTCTGCCAAAAAGCTTTCGGCCCATTCAAAATCGTGTTTGTTAAAGATTACCACTTTTAATTCATGTGCTACTTGTACCACTTCAGGTAAGGGTGCTTTAAATTTTTTAGGCGATAAGCAAATCCAATTCCAGCTTCCAGAAAGTGGAGAGGATCCAGAGGTTTCAATATTGGTTTCAAGTCCCGCCAATTGAAGCGCTGCAGTTAATGCATCTAATTGATGCAGCAGTGGTTCACCACCTGTTATTACGACTAATTTGGCGGGTGTTTTTTTAACTTCTGACACTAAAAATTCTACGGATTGTAAAGGATGTTTACTTGCGTCCCAACTGTCTTTTACATCACACCACACACAACCTACATCACAACCACCTAGTCTAATAAAATAAGCAGCTCTACCTTGGTGATAGCCTTCGCCTTGGAGGGTATAAAAATACTCCATCACGGGTAACAGATCTGCTGCGGTTGCTTTGGTATTCATGGTTTAATTAAGCGTGCTGTAAATAAGCTTGCATGGTATTTTTTAGAAGTCCTGCAATGGTCATAAGTCCTACGCCACCTGGAACCGGCGTAATAGCGCTGGCTACAGCTGCTACTTCGTTATAGGCTACGTCCCCTTTAATTCTAAATCCACTTTTTGTGGTGGCATCCGCTACTCTTGTAATACCTACGTCAATAATAACTGCCCCTGGCTTTACCATGTTAGCGGTAATAAAACCGGGCTTACCAAGTGCGGCAACAAGAATGTCGGCGTCTTTGCAAAACGATTCGATGTTTGGTGTATGTGAATGACAAATGGTAACCGTGCAATTGCCTTTGTTGACGTTGCTACTTAATAAAATACTCATAGGACGCCCCACAATATTACTACGGCCAACCACTACAGCGTGTTTGCCTTTGGTATCAATATTAAAATGTTCTAGTAATAACATGATACCATAAGGGGTAGCTGGAATAAAGGTTTCGAGCCCTTGTACTAATTTCCCAACGTTTACTGGATGAAAACCATCCACGTCTTTTTTAGGATCGATGGCTTCAATTACTTTTTGATCACTGATATGTTTGGGTAAAGGAAGTTGCACTAATATTCCATCTACCGTATTGTCGTTGTTTAACTTTTGTATCGTTTCTAATAGGATTTCTTCAGACACTTTTTCGTCGAGGCGAATAAGTGATGAAATAAAGCCTGTTTCTTCACAATTTTTAACCTTGCTGGCTACATAGGTTTCGCTGGCACCATTATTACCCACTAATATCGCCGCTAAATGAGGCGCTCTTTTACCACTCGCAGCAAGTGCTGCTGTTTGCGCTTGTAATGATGCTTTTACAGCTGCCGCCGCAATTTTTCCGTCGAGTACTAACATGCTGCAAAAGTACCTGAAAATGATGCTCAAAAACGCATTAATTTTTTACCATTCATCCTTTCATATTGCCGCTTGGTCGAAAAAAAATTCAAGTTTTACTTAATAAAACTACCGCACGTTAGTATATAATTCATTGAAAATGAGCGATATATACTCAATTGTTAAATTAATTTTAACAATTGTTAACTATTACTTAACTTAGGTTCTTATTTTTTAACCAAATAATATGCAAATGAGAAAATTTTTATTTTTCATGGTTGCAGTGCTCATGCTTACATCTAGTAAGTATGCGTTAGCGCAGCAAACTGTTATAGATGGTAAAGTACTATCTAATTCAGGCGCTGCTCTTTCAGGAGCAACTGTTAAATCTGGAAACGTTAGCGCACTAACTGGCGGTAACGGTGAATTTAGTATTAGAGTAGCAGTAGGTGCTTCACTTACCGTTTCTTATGTTGGCTACACCGATTTAAAGGTGACAGCTGCTAAAGGAATGACAGTTACCCTTCAGCCTTCAACAAGCGCGCTTGATGAAGTGATTGTAACGGGTGTTGCGAGTGCTACATCAAAGAAAAAAATGACCGTATCTGTAACAAGAGTAGGTGAAGAAAGATTAAGTGCTGTTCCAGCTGTTTCTGCAGCGGGTGCACTAGTTGGTAAAGTTGCTGGTGCAAGAGTTAGCATGGGTTCTGGTTCTCCAGGAGCTGGCGTTGACATCTTGTTACGTGGTGACAACAACTTAGGTATCGGTTCTTCTCCACTTATTTTAGTGGATGGTGTTATCCTTGATGGTTCTTTAGCTGATATCAACGTAGACGACATTGAAGCAATGGAAGTGGTAAGAGGTGCTGCGGCATCTGCACTTTATGGTTCAAGAGCGGCAAACGGTGTAATCGCTATCGTTTCTAAAAGAGGTAACAAATTAGACATTGGTTCTTCTAAGGTTACTGTTAGAAATGAAGTTGGTTTCCAACAAATCGCTAACTACATTGACCTTGCAGAAAACCATGCTTTTGAATTAGCATCTGATTATGCAACTCAAAAAGCCTACACCAAGTATGCAGGTGTAACTTATCCAGCAAACTATGCAGGTGGTTACAACCCTAATATTGTAGGTTCAAGAAAAATTGCTGCAGACCATTATCTAGACAATCCATTTGGTGTTACTAGAGATTTGCAAAAAGAGTTTTTTGGTACTGGTACAAACATGACCAACTATGTTGCTGTGTCTAGCCGTTATGCAAAAACAAACATGTTTGCTTCTTTCGAAAACAACAAGCAAACTGGTATCGTTCAAAATACCAATGGTTATGCACGTCAAAACTTCCGTTTAAACCTTGATCACCAAATTGCACCATGGTTAAAACTATCTGCAACTAATTTGGTTATCAATACCAGAACCCAGTATCCTGGTGATGGTGGCGGTATCTTCTTTAACATTGTACTTGCTGAGCCAGACAATGATTTAAACTTGTCAAACCCAGTAGATGGTCAACCATACTACTTACGTCACAACCATTGGAGTAACGAGCGTAACCCTTTTTATTCTACTTGGAAAAATAAGCGTGACGATGTATCTCAAAGATGGATTGGTAACTACTCTGCAAACCTTAAGTTTACAAAGTGGGCTAACATGGATGTATCTCACACCATCGAATCAAATAACTACCACTACACTTCATACAATCCATTTGATACTTGGACTATTGGTGGTGGCGGTGGAAACGCTTATGGTATCACGTACACAAAGGGTAGCCTTTATAAGTACTTCGATCATACCATGAACCAGAACACCCAAGCAACTTTAAACCTTGCACCTAAGAAATACAAAGACTTAAGCGTAAAAGGTAAGTTGTCTTATTTATTTGAGGATAAGTTCTATGAGAATTTTGAAGTATACTCTTCTCAATTTGCTGTAAGAGATTTACCTACTATGGAAAACTTTACAACCATCAGAGATGCAGGTTCTCAAAGACAAACCATCAGAGCAAGAAACTATTTTGGTGTTATTTCACTTGATTACAAAGACCGCTACTTATTAGATGCGATGTACCGTTATGATGGTTCTTCATTATTCGGTTCTGAAGCAAAGTGGGCTAGCTACTACCGTGTATCAGGTGCATACCGTTTATCTGAAGACATTAAAATTCCTGGTGTTGACGAATTCAAATTACGCGCAGCACACGGAACTGCAGGTTTACGTCCTGGCTTTAACTGGCAGTATGAAACTTACAACATTTCTAATGGTGTAACTTCTCCTGGTCAAAAAGGTAACAAAAACTTAAGACCTTCTCAAACTGCAGAAACTGAATTTGGTATCGACGTAGATTTCTTAAAGAAGTTTAACTTACAAGTGAACTATGCAAAATCTGTTACTCAAGATCAGTTCTTGAACGTGCCACTTATTCCTTTCGTAAACGATGGTTTTACTTCTCAATTCCAAAATGCAGGTACTGTAGAGTCTAAAACTTTAGAAATTACTTTAGGTGCAAACTGGGTAAAAACTAAAAACTTCTCTTGGAATACAAACGTTGTTTTTGGTCAAACGAGAACAGTTATTACAGAACTTCCAGTGCCTTCATATCAATCTGGTCCTGATGGATTATTCTTCATCAAAAAAGGTGAAACCTATGGTGCTATTTATGGCTACGATTGGGTAAGATCTTTAGACCAAATGAGCAAGCAATTACCAGCTGGTAAATCAATTGCTGATTATGAAGTTAACAACGAAGGTTATGTTGTTCCTAAAGGTTCTCAAGGTACTTTAAATGAAAAGCCTGTTAAATTAAACGATGCTACTGGTGCTTTAGCGTTTGTTAAAATGGGTTCTGGTTTACCTGATTTCACAATGGGTATCAGCAACAACATTTCTTACAAAAACTTTACACTCTACTTCTTATTTGATATCAAGAGCGGTGGCGATGTTTACAACAGAAAATCTCAGTGGTTAACACGTGATAACAGAAATGGTATCATGGATATGGGCGGTAAAGCTGCTTCTGAAAAGAAAGCTTACGACTACTACCAAGCGTTTTATGATGTAAATACCAATAACAGCTATTGGGTAGAAGATGCATCTTTTGTTAAATTAAGAGAATTCGCTATTGGCTACACTGTAAAAGGAAGTGCACTTCCAGGTTTAAGCAAAGTTGTTAAAACAATGAATGCAAGAATCATTGGACGTAACTTATTAACTTTTACAAAGTACACTGGTTACGATCCTGAAGTTGGTTCAATCAGAAGTCCATTTGACGACACTGGTTCATACCCTAACTACAGAAACGTTGCTTTCTCTTTATCATTTGATTTCTAAACAATAGAAAACCAAACAACATGAAAAATAAATTTTTATTATTTCTTTCAATTGGGGTTTTGAGTTTTGCGTCATGTAAAAAAACGCTTGATGTACAAAATGACAACCAACCTGATTTTAAGAAAGTATACGCTAGTGGCGATGACGTTTACAACGTAGCCAGTGGTTTATTTAATGCTTACTATTCTGGTACGCAAAGTTTTAGCGGTATGACCATGTTTATGACAACTGCTGCTGATAACGTTTCATGCTCTTGGGGTAACCAAGCAATGCGTGATATGTCTTGGGAGCCTCGTAGAGAGTGGAACAACGCACCTAACTATCCATATCAAGCAACTACTAAGCATGCTTTTGATAAAATGTATTCGGTAATCAATACCGCATCTAACGTTATCAAAGCAATGAACGGTGGTGTTAAAATTGGTGTGAATGGTGCTGATGACAATTTAGTTAAAGCGTATAGTCGTTTTAGCATGGGTATCGCTTATGGCGTGCTTGCGTTAAACTTTGACAAAGCGTTTATTGTGGATGAAAAAACAACCATCCCTGGTGCTAAATTATCTGATGCAAAACCTTACAAAGTAGTTGCTGATGCGGCTATTGGATACTTAAACGAAGCAATTGCATTATCTGCAAGCTCATTTTCTGTGCCTAGCACATGGATGGGTACCGCTGCTCCAGTATCTAATACTACATTAAGAGCAATGGCTAACTCATACATCGCACGTATTTTATCAAACACGCCACGTAACGCAACAGAACTTGCTGCTGTTAATTGGGCTGCTGTTAAAACTGCTGCTGATGCAGGTGTAACTGCTGACTTTAATGTTGTAAACGATGGTTACAACAGATGGTACGCAGAAGCTGGTGATTATTTAACCTATCCAGGTTGGGGTATTACTGACATGTATGTAGTTAACAAGTTAGATCCAAATATTGCTGCTCATTGGAAAGATGATGCAACATTCCCAACACCTTTAAAGTCTACCAATGCAAATGCTGATAAGCGTTTAGCTACAGACTTTGAATATGTACCATCAAACTGGTTACAAGCGGTTCGTGGTTACTACCACTGGTCTATTTACCGTCATAGCAGATACGATGGTATCTACGCTTTAGGTGAAGGTCCATTACCAGAATTTATGAAAGCTGAAAACGATTTATATCGTGCAGAAGCTAGAGCTTACACTGGCGATTTAGCGGGTGCTGCTGCAATTATCAATGCTGGTACACGTAAAACACGTGGTGGCTTACCTGATGTTGCTGCTGACCTAGCTGCTATTAGAGCTGCTATCCACGCAGAAAGACATATTGAATTATATGTTTCTGGTGCTGGTTTACAGTTCTATGAAATGAGAAAGCGTGACCTACTACAAGCAGGTACACCTTTACATTGGCCAGTTCCAGCTAAAACTTTAGAAACTTTAGCTGAAAGCTTACCGTTTTACACTTTTGGTGGTCCAACAAGACTTGATGGTGTAAACACATCTAATAAAGGTTGGAGATAATTAATTTCTAGCTTAATAATAGTAAAGCGGCCCCGATAAATCGGGGCCGCTTTTTTTTGCCCAAAATGGCCATAATTAGCTGAAAATTAAGCATAAGTAAATAAATTTGAATAAAATAGAAAAAAATTAAGCTAAACTTACATTCATTAGTTAACAAATTGTTAACTTAGGGATTCACAAAACTAATTCGTTGATGAAAAAATTAGCTCTATCACTACTAATCGTGATATTTTCCGGGTTTGCTTTGCTGGCACAAACTGCTGGTACAAGCGGAAAGGTTGTTGATGAAAATGGAGCAGCGGTTCCATTTGCAACCGTTAAATTAGAGGGTTCAAAAGTTACAGCATTAACCGACGCTGATGGTAGTTTCTCTATCAAAACAGTAGGTAGTGCCAAAAAACTGACCGTTTCTAGTGTTGGCTTTAAAAGCGTAACAGTAGATATTACAGGTAAACCGTTAAGCATTGTATTACCAAGTGCTGCGGAAAACTTGAAAGAGGTAGTTGTAACAAACGCCTTTGGTTTAAAACAAAGTTCTAAGAAAACACCGTACAGTGTACAAGTGGTTTCTGGAGAAAAATTAAACACAGTAGTTCAACCCAATTTAAATGCTGCCCTAGGTGGTAAGGTTGCTGGTTTACAACTTCGTGACGAATCAAACGTTGCGCTGGGTAGAAACAGTAGCGTGCGTTTACGTGGTGAAGGTTCTATTGGTGGTTCTTCTGCACTTTATGTTATAGATGGTACACCAATGAACTCTTCTGATATTAACCCTCAAGATATTGAGAGTATTACGGTATTAAAAGGAGCTAACGCAACTGCCCTTTTTGGTGATCGTGCTTCTTCTGGTGCTATTGTTATTACCACTAAAAAAGGTGGTTCTAAAAAAGGAGTAGGCATTGAATTCACACAGTCATTTACTGCAGACGTCGTGTACCGTTTACCAGAATACCAAAATTTATATGCTGGTGGCGATGGTACTTACGAAAAGTTTGCATGGCAAACAGGAATGCCTGATACATGGAAAGCCTTAGACGGCAAGTATTATCACGACTATTCTGATGATGCTAGCTGGGGTCCTAGAATGACAGGTCAAGAATATATTCCTTGGTATGCTTGGTACCCTGGTACTAAGTATTCTTTTAAAACGGCATCTTTAACGCCACAGCCAAATAATATTAGAGATTTCTGGAATACAGGTACTTCAAGTAACAGTAATTTAAGTTTCTTTAAAACGGGTGAAAATAGTAGTACCAGGGTTTCTTATACCAACCAAAATATCAAAGGTTTATTACCAAACTCTAAGCAGGACAAGCATACTTTATTTTTTACCAATAAGTCTACTTTTAACAAGTTTACTTTAGAAACAAACATAAACTATGTGTTCAACACTGTTAATGGTCAATTTGATGACGGTTATGCAAATAACTCATCTGGTAGCTTTAACCAATGGTTCCACCGTGATTTGGATATGAAAATCATGAAGGAATTAAAAGATGTTAAATCTCCAGAAGGATATTTTGGAAGTTGGAATCACAACAACCCATCTACTTATTTAGCGGGTGCTGCTGGTCCTCGTAATTTTTATGCTGGTAACTACTGGTATAATCCTTACAAAGCTTTTGAATGGATTAACCCAGTATCAAAAACAAATCGTTTAGTGGGTAACGTTTCACTTAGTTATAAATTTAACAACCACTTCAAACTAACAGGTAACGTTCGTAGAAACCAAATTTCTGCTACTAGTGAATCAATTACACCTTCTGAAATGCAAAACTCTGGTACACAAACTGGAGACCTTGCTTACTATGGTGTAAGTTCTTCTAGTTCTTCAGAAAATAACTATGAATTAATTGGTACGTATACGAATAAGTTTGGTCAGTTTGCAGTGAATTCGACTGCTGGTTATTCTTTGAGAAACAACAAAGGATTTAGCATGGGTACCAATACCAATAACGGTTTGGTGATTCCTGGCTTATATACTTTAAGTAACTCTATTAACCCAGTTTCTTATTCTAGTTCTAGAAACGAATCTGAGTTCAGGTCTATTTTTGGTACCGCAAACGTTGGTTACAAAGAGTGGATCTCATTAGACCTTACAGCTAGAAGCGACTATGCTTCTGTGCTACAAAAAGGTGCTAACATTTTTTATCCTTCGGTAGGTACTGCGTTTATTATGTCTGAGTTGGTAAAAATGCCTACTTATATTAATAACTTAAAATTCTTTGCGAGCTGGGGTAACAAACCACAATTATTAGGTGCTTATGCATTTGCACTTAACTATGGTTTAGGTGCTAACCAGTGGAATGGTAACGCATTAATGGGAACGCCGGATGCGTTAATTGATCCTGAATTAAAAGGTTCATTAATTTCAACCAAAGAAGCAGGTATCGACATTAAATTATTTAATAAATTAAATGTTAACCTTACTTACTTCGAAGAAATCAATGACAAGCAACCTGTAAACGTATCTGTTTCTGGTGCATCAGGATTTACGGGTAAAAACATCAATGCTGCACGTATTGATAAAAAAGGTTTTGAAGTTCAGTTAAACACAAACATCATCAATACCAAAACTTGGAACTACGAAGTATCATTAAACTACGCTAATTTATTATACAATAAAGTAGTAACGATTGCTCCAGGTATTTCAAGAATTTCTCTGGGCGGTTCTGCTTTTGGTACAAGAGGTGCAACAGCTTTTGCTGCTTTAAACGAAACTTGGGGTCAATTAATTGGTTCTAAAACAGTGTATGATAAAGGTCAGCCTGTTATTTTACCAAATGGTTACTACAAAGTAGCTGCAGATCAAAATTTTGGTTCTGTATTACCTAAGCACACGGGTGGTATGTTAAATACACTTCGTTTTAAGGGTAACTTAGAAATCAATGCAAATATTACCTATCAGTTTGGTGGTAAATTCTACTCTCTATCTCATATGTGGGGTTACTTTTCTGGTTTGTTAGCTGAAACAGCTGCTCTTAACGATAAGGGTAAAAACGTACGTGACGCTGTTGCCGATGGCGGTGGTGTTAAAGTAAGTGGTGTAGATGAGTCTGGTGCAAAAGTAGACCGTTATATCGACGCTAATACTTATTTCACGCAGTTCTATTTCCAAAGAAACTCAACTCCGTTTATACATTCTTTATCGTATGTGAAACTACAGGAGTTAAGTATTGGATACCATTTACCAGTTGCTAAAATGGGTCTTCAAAAAGTTTGTAAAGACTTAACAGTATCGCTTATCGCAAGAAAGCCGTTACTATTATGGTCTGAAGACAAAATGTTTGATCCATCAGAAATTTCTCCAACCTTTGGTGAGAACGGTCAGTTCCCAAGTGTTAGAGGTGTTGGTTTGAATATCAGAGTAACATTCTAATTCATTCAAATCATTAAATTTTAAAATTAAAGACATGAAAAATAAATTAGTTGCGCTAGCACTTTCATCGGTTGTCCTTTTCGGATGCTCAAAAAGTATCGATGATTTTGGTGACATGAACGTGAATCCAAACTCAACGCCTATTCCAGTAACCAGTGCGCTTTTAACCAACGTCTTATCGGGCATTGGTGGTACCGCTGCTGGAATTACACCAGGTTATTACTGTCAGTATTTTGCTCAAACGCAGTATACCGACGAATCTCGTTACACGCCACCACAAGCAGATTTTGATGGTTACTATTCTGGTGTTTTAAATGATTTGCAAAACATCATTAATGTAAACTCAGATGCTAAGTACAAAGACCTTGCAGCACTTAATGGCAGCAACGCTAACCAAATTGCCATTGCAAGAATCTTAAAGGCTTATTACTACTGGATTGTTACCGATTATTGGGGTGACGTTCCGTTCTCGCAAGCTTTAAAAGGTAATTCTGATATTGCTTATGATAAACAAAGTGCTATTTATCCTGCACTTATTGCAGAATTAAAAGCAGCTGTTGCTCAATTCGATGCAGGTACTACTGTTAAAGGAGATGTTATTTACAGCGGTAGCACTACTAAATGGACAAAGTTTGCCAACTCACTTCGTATGATGATGGCACTTCGTTTATCAAAGGTAGATGCTGCTACAGGTAAAGCAGAATTTGCTGCTGCACTTGCTACTGGTAGCTTTATTGATGCATCTGCAGATAATTTTACAGTTAACTACCCAGGTGGTGCATTTTCTAACCCTTGGTTCAATAACTACTTAACTAGAAAAGACCAAGGTGTTGCTAGTTTTGTAACGGGTATGCAAACTGCAAATGCTGATCCTCGTGCTGCTGCATTTGGTTCTTCATCTGTGGGTATTCCTTATGGTTTAACTAGAGATTTAGCTTCTGCGTTTGTTGGTGCAAACCCTACTTGGGCTTATGTGCTTCCTGCGTCTAAGCGTGCTGCAAACTCACCTGTTATTGTTTTATCATCTTCTCAATTAAAGTTTGCTCGTGCAGAAGCCGCTAAATTAGGTTGGACTTCAGAAAACGTTGCTACTTTATATGCGAACGGTGTTAAAGAAAATATGACAGATTGGGGCGTGTTTACACAAACAGCTTACGATGCTTATATGTTAAAAGTGGCTTTAAACGGCACTGATGACCTTAAGTTAATCAATACAGAAGCTTACCTAGCTTTTTATCCAAATGGATTTCAAGGCTGGAGCAACTGGAGAAGATCTGGTTTCCCTGTATTAACACCAACTACCTATGCAGCTAACGTGAGCAAGCAAATACCGCGTAGATATATGTATGGTACAAGAGAATTTGCTACCAACTCCAAAAATGTAACTGCAGCTGCAGCTAACTATTCTGGTGCTGATGGGGTGAACTCTTCTGATGCTAAAGTATGGTGGGATAAATAATATTTATCTGACTTTCTAATACTATTGCGGCCCCGAAAATTCGGGGCCGCTTTTTTTTAAAAATTTCGGTTACTTTTGCTACACAATTTAAATACCATGCAAGAGCAACAAGGCAATCAACTCAACATCGAAATTTCAGAAGAAGTAGCAGAAGGCAGTTATGCCAATCTAGCCATTATTACGCATAGCAACGCCGAGTTTGTTATTGACTTTGTAAATGTGATGCCTGGTACGCCAAAAAGTAAAGTAAAATCGAGGGTGATATTTACACCCCAGCACGCTAAGCGTTTTATGAAGGCCCTTGCCGAAAACATTGAGCGTTACGAAGCGGGCAATGGCAGCATCAAAGACCTGGAGCAAATTGAGATCCCGATGAATTTTGGAGGTCCAACGGCGCAAGCATAGTTAATGGGGCCGCGTAGGTATATGCGGGGCTATCATTTCATCCAAATTTATTTTTAGGGGTTTGGGGTACAATGTCAATAAAATAGGCATAAGTCTGTTCAAAAGTTAAACCCGTAAATAATACCTTCGTTTGCATATTCTACACGACTATGAACCCTTCCGTAAAAATCTTTTCAGGCACTGGTTCTCAGGAGCTTGCACAAAAAATTGCACAACGTTTTGGCGCCCCAATAGGCAAAGTAAACATCCAGCGTTTTAGTGATGGAGAAATCCAGCCTGTGTTTTTAGAGAGCGTACGTGGCGACTATGTTTTTTTAGTACAAAGTACGTTTGCCCCTACCGATAATTTAATGGAGCTCCTGCTCATGATTGATGCAGCTAAAAGAGCAAGTGCGTATAAAATTATAGCCGTGGTTCCATATTACGGGTATGCACGTCAAGACCGTAAAGACAAGCCAAGGGTTGCCATAGGAGCTAAGCTTATTGCTACTTTATTAGAAGCAGCGGGTGCTAACCGAGTTATCACTATGGATTTACACGCGGCGCAAATTCAGGGCTTCTTTGATGTACCGGTAGACCACCTAGACAGTTCAGCTATATTTATCCCTTATATCAACGACCTTAAATTACAAAACCTGGCTTTTGCCGCGCCGGATGTGGGAAGTACCAACCGTGTGCGTGAAATTGCTAGCTATTTTAACGCCGAAATGGTGATTTGTGATAAACACCGCAAGCGTGCCAATGAAATTGCCAGCATGGTGGTTATTGGGGATGTAACCGGTAAAGACATTATACTCGTAGACGATATTTGCGACACAGGGGGCACTTTGGCCAAGGCTGCAGGCCTTTTAATAGAAAAGGGTGCCAAGAGCGTTAGAGCCCTTATTACCCACCCTGTACTCAGTGGAAACGCCTATGCAAACATCGAAAACAGTGTGTTAGAGGAGCTTGTGGTATGTGATACCATCCCTTTAAGGCAGTCTAGCCCTAAAATCAAGGTGATTTCGGTGGCCGATTTGTTTGCCATCGCTATCCGTAATGCCTATGAAAATAAGAGTATCACGAGCCTTTTCATACATTCTCAGCTTAAGGAGCGCGGGTAAACCGTTTTTTCCTTACCTTCGCCGTCCAAAATTTTTATTATGAAATCAATTACAATCGAAGGACACCTGAGGACCGATCATGGCAAAAAAGCCGCCCGCCAAATTCGCTCTCAGGAAAACGTGCCAGCTGTAATTTACGGGGGTGCTCAGGAGGTAAATTTTTACGCTTCTGCAAAGGCATTTAAGCCTTTAGTGTACACTGGTGAGTTCCAAATTGCTGAAGTTACCGTTGACGGTAAAATGTACAGATGTATCTTAAAAGATCTTCAGTTTGACAAAGTATCTGATGCGTTAATTCACTTAGATCTTTTAGAACTAGTAGAAGACAAAAAAGTAGTAGCAACCCTACCACTTAAATTTACTGGAACTTCTGTAGGTGTTAAAGAAGGTGGTAAGCTCGTTATCAAAATCAAATCTTTAAAAGTGAAAGCTTTACCTAAAGATTTAGTAGAGACAATCAACGTAGACATCACTAACCTTGCACTAAACGCAAACATTAGAGTAGAAGACGTGAAAGCGCCTGGTCTTGAGATCATGAACTCTCCACGTATTCCTATTGCTTCTGTAGTAATGACACGTCAGTTAAAGCAAGAAGAAGCAACAGCTGCTAAAGAAGTTAAAAAGAAGTAATTCACTTAAATATAACTTTACTAAAAAGGCCTTCGAAAATCGAAGGCCTTTTTTATTTGCATATTTTTTTGAGCTTAGCTCACAAGTGGTTGCGCTTCTTTAATCCACTCATTTATACCTGGGCTATAATTAGAAACGTTGGTATAACCTTCTTTTACAAGTAATGAGTAGCCAATAGCCGCTCTATCACCACCTTGGCAATGAATAATAACGGGTTTGTCTTTTGGAACTTTAGCAAGGTTTTGTAATAATGTACCTACAAAAACATTTGTTGCACCTGCAATATGTCCAGCGTTAAATTCTGCAGCACCTCTAAGGTCAATTACCTGTGCTGTTGTATTTGCTTTTACATCACTAATATTAACCATAGTAGAAGTTGATAATGGACCGTTGGCTAGTTCGTTAATTTTAGCAGCGTCCACAAAACCATGGATATTGTCGAGTCCAATACGCATTAATTTTCTGGTTAAATCATCCATTTGACTAGGGGCTGCTAATAAAATAAACGGCTCGTTGTAATTTACAAACCAACCCATCCAAGTAGCAAAAGAATTGTTACCCTGAATATTGATACTTCCCGGAATAAATCCTTTTTCAAAATCTAGTTTGTTTCTAGTGTCGATGAGTTTAACACCTTTGTCCATCGCTGCTGTTAATTCAGCAGCTGATAATTCTTTAATGGTAGGTACTTCTGTTAACAAAGGACGATCTACTTTATTGAGTTCCTTCATTTTTGCAAAATACTTTGGCGGCTCTGGTTGATCTGTTAATAAGAAATCAATAAAGCCAGCTTTGTTGGTGCCATAGCTAAATGCCCAGTTTCTTTTTTTCTCGTAACCTACTGTTGTGCTAGGTACAGCGCCTAAAGCTTTACCACACGCAGATCCTGCGCCATGGCCCGGCCATACTTGAATAAATTCTGGAAGATTTGCAAACAGGTTAATAGACTGATACATCTCTTCAGCACCCTTGTCTTGTGTACCCACCATGCCAGCTGCTTTTTCTAATAAGTCTGGGCGTCCAATATCTCCTACAAACACAAAGTCGCCGGTAAATAACATCACAGGCTCTTTACTTGCTGGTGTATCGGTTAATAAAAAGCTAATGCTTTCTGGCGTGTGTCCTGGGGTATGTAAAACCTCGATTTTTAAATTACCAACCATCAGTTGCTGGCCATGTTTTAAACCTTCGTGGGCAAATTCATACTGCCAGCCTTCACCACCTTCGTCAGATAAATACATTTTAGCACCAGTAACGGCTGCTAGTTCACGCGAGCCACTTAAAAAATCGGCGTGGATATGCGTTTCAAAAATATGCGTGATTTGCATATTGTTTTGCTTCGCAATTTCGAGGTAGGTATCTACGTCGCGCTTTGGATCTATAACAGCAGCAACGCCTGCTTTTTGACAACCAATAAAATAACTCGCTTGGGCTAAGGTTTTGTCGTAAACATGTTGAAAATACATAAGTATAAATTTTTAGTTTCTGTTATTTTGATATTGCAAAGATGCGCCATCAAAAAACCTTACACTGTGACAAATATCACCTTATCAAATTAGTAACCAGCCCTTAAATAACTCCAGCCTTCTTCTTGTTTTAAAATCACTTCACCCACACCCGATGGTACGGTAAACACAGACGGAATAAGCATTTGCTTGGTAATGCCATATTTGCCCATGGTATTTTCGCAGGCATTAAATACAACGCCTTTTTTTGACAGCTGTTCTACGTCTGCTACCAAATGCGATTTGGCGGCCACTAAAAAATCGAGGGCTCTACCATGCACCACTACTTCGACACTCAAATTATTAGGCCAAATTTTAGAGAGGTTTTTAACGTTACCAATAACGCCACCCCATGCGGCAGTATCACCGCTATTTAGTTGTATCACTACTTTGTGCGTAATTGTATGGGTATGCGTTGCGCTCGTGTTTTGGGCCAACGCAGTTGTGCCAAAACCGAGTAAACAAAAAGCTATGAGAAGGATCGTGTTTTTCATATCCCACAATTTAATTCATTTTTATACTTTTTAGGCGTAAAAATTGGGTTGGTGACATTTATCACCTATCTTTTATTTTTATAAAGGCACTTTTGTGTCAAATTAAAAAATCATGGAAATAATTGGATATCTAGCATCCATTTTAATTGGCATCTCACTGGGGCTTATTGGCGGTGGGGGTAGCATCTTAACCGTACCCGTTCTGGTGTATTTATTTGGGGTAGAACCGGTGCTCGCTACTGCGTATTCTTTATTTATTGTGGGTGCGAGTAGTTTAGTAGGCGCCCTGCCAAAATACAAACAAGGTTTTGTAAATATTAAAACAGCGATCATTTTTGGTATTCCTTCTATTGCGGCTGTTTTTGCTACCCGCAAATATTTGGTCCCTGCCATTCCTACACAGTTAGGAACCATTGCCGGTATTGAAATTACAAAGTCATTACTAATGATGCTTCTATTTGCAGTGCTGATGGTAGCGGCTTCTTTTTCTATGATACGTTCTACGCCAGCTGCTGCTGCCGAAGAATCGGGTGAGCAAAAATTTAATTATCCGCTTATATTAGTAGAAGGTGCCCTTGTGGGTATGCTTACAGGACTTGTAGGCGCAGGTGGTGGATTTTTAATTATACCAGCACTTGTGATGTTAAGTAAACTTCCTATGAAGCAGGCGGTAGGTACTTCACTACTTATTATAGCAGCAAAATCATTGATTGGATTTACCGGTGATGTAAGCAATACCAGCATGGATTGGACACTATTGTTATCGGTAACGGCACTAGCTATTAGCGGTATTTTTATTGGCGATATGCTCAGTAAAAAAATAGACGGCAACAAACTAAAAAAAGGTTTTGGTTGGTTTGTGCTTATCATGGGCCTTTATATTCTTGCACAGCAATTATTTTTCCAATAGGCGGAAGTCATTAATTATTATGAAAAAATTATTTGTAGCTGCATTATTATTATGCTCCACTCTTTCGTATGCGCAGCACCAAGAGCTGCACGAAGATCCAAAGTTGTGGGGTAAATCTAGTAAGCAGGTAGATAGTAGTAATTTATTGTACCGGTTTCAAATGGGCACCTTACACGGACACTTACGCAGTTTTTTTAGTAGTAATTTTAATAAAAACAGTGATGTCGAATATGCGCAGGCCATTGGTGGCGGTATTCAATTTATTTCTAAACCAGTTTACAATCTTAAACTAGGGGTGAGTGGATTTTTTGTGTACGACGCGTTTTCATCGGATTTGACAAAGCCACATCCTTTATCTGGCACCATCAATAGATACGAGCTTGGTTTATTTGATATCACAGATCCTGCTAACAAAACAGATATTGACCGTTTAGAGGAACTCTATATCCAGTACCAAAAAAACAAAAACACGATTACTATAGGTAAGCAGTTACTCAATACACCGTTTATTAATTTGCAAGATGGAAGGATGCGTCCTACCGAAGTGCAGGGCCTTTGGATACAACATAAAAACAAAGAAAATAAATACTATGCGGGTTGGCTTAATAGGTTTTCGCCACGAAGTACGGTAGCATGGTATAAAACATCGGAGTCTATAGGTATATACTCGGTTGGGGTAAATATTGACGGAGCAAAATCGGGCTATAAAAATGCATTAACATCAAGTGGTGTAGCACTTGTTGGCGCAGAAATTGGTAGCATCAAAAATTATAAAATTCAGATCTGGAATCAGTTTGTAGACAATATGTTTAACAGCGTATTTTTTCAAATAGACAAAACGCCAAGTGCCAAGCAGTCTTATTATTACGGCTTACAAGTAATTACCCAAAGCGTGGTTAATAAGGGTGGCAACAACGACGCTGCAAAAACTTATTTTAATCCAGGTCAATCCAGTGTAGTAATAGGCGCTAGGGTCGGACAAAAAATAAATAGTTGGGATTACTCGCTTAATTATACCCGCATTACAAAGCAGGGGCGTTATTTAATGCCGCGCGAGTGGGGGCGTGATCCGTTTTATACTTTTTTAATGGGCGAGCGTAACGAAGGTATGGGTGATGTATCTGCGTATGTTGCAAAAACAAAGTATACCGCACCAAAACTACCGCTCACTATTAATATGGGCGTAGGATATTTTAAACTCCCTGATATTAGCAATTATGCACTTAATAAATATAGTTTTCCGTCTTATATGCAGTACAACCTAGATATGCGGTATGCATTTACAGGATTTTGGAAGGGATGGGAAGCGCAACTGATTTATTTTTATAAGGATGCTACGGGAAATACGTATGATAACCCCAAGTTTTATATCAATAAAGTGGATATGGGTCATTTTAATTTTATCTTAAACTTTCATTTTTAAGCCTGCCCCATGAACAAAAATAACCGACGAAATTTTATTAAAAACGCTGCCGTACTTGGTATGGGCGTGCCCGCTGCAATAGGCCCAGTATCTGCTGCTTTTGCCAGCGACGCTAATACTGAACACGCAAATGCAAACGCAGGCACAAGCAAACAGGCGCCCAATCAGTTCAGTATTTTTATTACTACCGATTTGCACGCGCAAATTCATACCCACGACGAATTTTTTTGGGAAAATGAAAAGCCTGTATATAAAAAGCGTGGCGGACTTGCGGTACTTAAAACCATGATAGATGCGTTACGCGTGCAGCATCCGCAAAATATTTTATACGATGGTGGCGATTATTTTCATGGCCATGGCGTAGCGTCGATGTCGGAAGGAGAAGCGCTTATTCCGCTCATGAATGCGTTTAACTACGATTTAATACTTCCGGGTAACTGGGAAGTAGTTTACAAGAAAAAGAAAATGCTCTATGATATGGGGCATTCGAGTGCAGCAAAAATTTGCGCCAATATGTGGCACAAAACAAAAGATGCAGATAATGGCACGTTAATTTATCCGCCCTATTGGATTAAATATATTGCAGGCGCAAAAGTTGGTTTTATTGGTTTTACCGATCATTTGGTACCTAAGCGTCAATCCCCTGCATATAGCGAGGGTATTGGTTTTACGCATGCCACAGACAATGTAGCTAAGTACATTACATATTTGAAAGAAGTAGAAGGTTGTGGTATTATTTTTATTGTAACACATATGGGACTTGCGCAACAAGTAGGACTTGCCAATGACCCAAGCGTTGCTGGTGCCGATTTTATTTTAGGTGCTGATACACACGAAAGAGTGCGTGTTCCGATACAAGGAAAATATACCAAAGTGGTCGAGTGTGGTGCCTTTGGATCTTTTTTAGGAAAATTAGACATCACGGTAAAAGAAGGAAAAATAGATACCTATCAGTACGAACTACTGGATGTAGATCCGGTAAAATATCCAGCCAATAAAAATGTATTGGCGCTGGTACAAAAAGCAGCAGCACCCTATCAAGATGCTTTGCAAAAAGTAATTGGATACACGTCTACTCCGCTGGTGCGTTATTTTGTTTTAGAAACACCCATGGATAATTTAATTACCGACGCTGTCATGTGGAAGTTTAAACCAGACATTGCGCTTAGCAATGGGTTTAGGTTTTGTCAACCACTTGCGGTGCCTCAGGGTGCTCAAAAAGTAGCCATCACCAACGAGTTTTTATGGAATATGTTACCCGTAGATTCTACGGCAAAAAAAGGCGAAGTAACCGGGCAACAAATACTTGAGTGGTTAGAAAAAGAACTTGAAAATGCATTTGCACCAGACCCAAGTAAGCGTTTTGGCGGATGGTTTGTGCGTTTTGCGGGTATGGAAGTAAACTGTACCATTGGAAAACCAAAGGGACAGCGCGTTAACACCGTAAAAATTAAGGGACAGCCACTTGATAAAAATAAAATGTATACAATAGTGGCTTGTGAAAGAGAAGGCGATCCTAACGATACACTTTGTAGAATAGAAAAAGTAAGCAACCCGGTGGCAACACAAAATAGTTTACATGATGTAATAACGGAGTATTTAGCGGCTACACCGCTTGTGGCGCCAAAACTAGAAGGCAGAACCACCGCTACCGATAAGCCGGCTACTTTATTAACGCAACTAGAAGGAACGACGTATAACTTTAGATAATATTATTTGCAATGAAAAAACAATATCTCGTAATTATTGGCCTTGCAGCGTTGGCGTTACTTTATTTTATGGTAAGCTTTATTAAAGGCGATATTTTTAAAATGGACAACAGCCTTGCCGTAACAGATAGTACCTGGTTGGCGCCAAGTATTTATGCTGATAATACGGTTAGTGGTGAAGAGCGTAAACTTGTAATTTATGGTCAAGATTTAATTGCGCATACGGCAAAATATTTAGGTCCTAAGGGTAGCGTGGCACAAATTACCAATGGTATGAACTGTCAGAACTGTCACTTGCAAGCAGGAGGTAAAGCATGGGGTAATAATTATGCAGCCGTTTTTTCGACGTATCCAAAATTTAGAGACCGTAGTGGACAAATAGAAAGTATTTACAAGCGTGTTGCCGATTGTATGGAAAGAAGTTTAAATGGTACGGCCGTAGATAGTAATAGCCGTGAGTTTAAAGCAATGTATGCATATATCAAATGGATTGGACAGGGTGTAGAAAAAGGGCAAAAGCCCCACGGTTCCGGCATTGAAAAATTAGCCTATTTAGACCGCGCCGCTGACCCTAAAAAAGGGCAGGTGATATATACAGCGCAGTGTGTAAGTTGCCATGGCGCTAATGGTGAGGGGCAATTAACACCTGATGAAATAGAGTATGCGTATCCACCACTTTGGGGACCACATAGTTACAATGATGGCGCAGGACTTTATAGGATTAGCAATTTTGCAGGCTATGTAAAAAACAATATGCCTTTTGCGGTTGCTTCTCATGCCAATCCAACATTAACGGAAGAAGAATGTTGGGATGTGGCTGCTTATGTAAACAGCCAGCCCCGCCCGCATAAAGATCAATCTAAAGACTGGCCTAAATACGATAAAAAGCCACTAGATTTTGCTTTTGGACCTTACGCCGATAATTTTTCAGAAACTGAGCATAAATATGGGCCATACAAACCCATCAAAAATTTTTATAAAAAATAAACAATCAATAATAAAAAAAAACAAACAAGATGGAACAAATTATTCAACCCTGGCCCTGGTATGTAGCCGGTATTTTAATTGGGCTTATTGTACCCGCACTTTTAATTTTAGGAAACAAAACATTTGGTATTTCTTCTAACCTAAGGCATGTATGTGCTGCTTGTTTTCCGGCCAACATTAAATTTTTTAAGTACGACTGGAAAAAGGAGATATGGAATTTCTTTTTTGTAGGTGGTATTTTTGCAGGTGCTTTTATTGCCAATTATTTTTTAATGACAGATGCACCTATTGCAGTGAGTCCGGCTTTACAAAGCGAGTTAGCGGGTTATGGCTTAACGGATTACAGTTATATGTTACCTAAAGAACTATTTAGTTTTGAAGCGCTAATTACAGCTAGAGGTTTTATTATTATGGTGATAGGCGGCTTTTTAGTAGGCTTTGGTACGCGTTATGCAGGCGGTTGTACATCGGGTCATGCTATTATGGGACTTAGTAATTTACAATGGCCATCTTTAGTGGCAACTATTTGTTTTATGGCAGGTGGCTTTTTAATGGCCAACATTATTTTACCTTGGATTTTATCTTTATAAAAACAGAACAATGAACAACGAAAAAGTACAAAATATAGATAGCAATACAGCATGCGTAAATGCATCGGAACAACAACACCCAGGTTGGTATAATTTAAAGTATACTATTGTGGGTTTAATTTTTGGAATCGTATTTGTGAAGGCCGAAATCATTTCTTGGTTTAGAATTCAGGAAATGTTTAGACTACAAAGCTTTCACATGTACGGAGTAATAGGCACAGCAGTAGTGGTAGGTGCGATTAGTGTTTTTTTAATTAAGAAATTTAATGTAAAAACCATCCACGGCGAAAAAATTGTAATTGCCGATAAAGAATTTAACAAGGGTCAAGTATATGGTGGCTTGTTGTTTGGACTTGGTTGGGCTTTAACGGGTGCATGCCCTGGTCCATTATTTGCACATATTGGTGCAGGCTTTTACGCGATATTAGTAGTGATAGCAAGTGCCGTTGCAGGTACTTGGACGTACGGATATTTTAGAGATAAGTTACCACATTAGTGGTAGCTTATTTTTTAATCCATTCAAGACTATTGCGGTGTAATACAATCCATCCGTTTTTTTCCATTTTTTTCATGAGGCGGCTAATTACTTCGCGAGAGCTGTTAAGATCGGAAGCAATTTCTTGATGGGTTAATTTAAGGATGGGGCCAAATTTTGCCACTTGTTTTTTGAGGTAAAATTCTAGGCGCTCATCCATATTTTTAAATGCCACTTCGTTTATTGTTTTTAAAAGCTCTTCGTATCTGGTACGGTAGGTTTTAATGACAAAGTAGTGCCAGCTTTTAAATTCGCTGAGCCATTTATCCATAAATGTTATGGGTATCGATAAAAGTGTAACATCGGTGAGGGCTTTAGCAAGCACCTGACTTTGTTCGGCTTGAAAACTACATACCATGGAAACGGCGCATGCCTGACCTGGTGATATATAGTACATGAAATACTCGTCACCTTCTTCATCTTCTTGATAGAGTTTAACGGTGCCTTCCACAACCATCATCGTAGATCTAATGTTTTGTCCCACTTTTAGTAGTGAGGTACCTGCCGGAAATTCTTTTATTTCGGCATGCTCAAGCATTGCGTCGTACAAACCTTCTTCTAAACTAGGGAATAGGCTTTTTAATAGTTCTTTGGTAATCATGTTGCAAGTTACCCATTTTTGTGTTTTTTAACTAAATTTGGCCCTTTCCCATACGCTATGCATAAATTTTTAATTGTAGGACTCGGCAATATCGGTTCCGAATACGCACACACCCGCCACAACATTGGTTTTGATGTAGTGAGCGCTTTTGTGCTCAAGCATGGCGGCCTATTTAAAAACGACCGCTTAGCAGACGTGGCTACGGTTACCTGGAAGGGCAAACAATTTATTTGCATCAAGCCTACTACGTATATGAACTTAAGTGGTAAAGCATTTAAGTATTGGATGGACAAAGAAAAACTAGAACCCAACCAAACGCTTACGGTGGTGGATGATTTAGCGTTACCCTTATCTAAAATGCGTTTAAGAGGCAGTGGTTCTGATGCGGGGCATAATGGATTAAAAGATATTCAGTTAATGCTTGGGACCGATGTGTATCCAAAGCTTAGGTTTGGTATAGGCAATCAGTTTCCAAAGGGTGGTCAAATAGATTTTGTGTTGGGCAAATGGTTAGCAAGTGAGCAGCCGGTTATTCAGCAAAAAATTGACAAGAGTATAGAAGTGATTGAATCCTTTGCTGCTATTGGGCTTGATAGAACCATGACGGTTTGCAATGCTTTAAATTTTGAAATTTAATTTGTATGAATATATTTTGTGTAGGCCGCAATTACGCAGAGCACGCCAAAGAATTAGGCAACGCTTTACCTGAAGCCCCCGTAATTTTTATGAAGCCTGATACGGCTTTACTAGCACCTGGTGCAAAGTTTGAATATCCAAGTTTTACTTCTGATTTACATTACGAAATAGAACTTGTTTTACGCATTGGCAAAACGGCTAAAAACATACCTGCTGCTAACGCCCTTAGCTGTGTAGACGCTATTACGGTAGGGATCGATTTTACCGCCCGTGACGTACAAGCTGGCTTAAAATCTAAGGGGTTACCTTGGGAAAAAGCAAAGGCCTGGGATAACTCGGCAATTATTGGGGATTGGAAGCCTTTTAACGGTGACACAGGCGAAATTTTGTTTTCCCTGACCAAAAACGGCCAAAAAGCCCAATCCGGCACCACACAAGACATGATTTATAGCTTTGAAACCCTTTTAGAGCACATATCTGGCTACTTTACCCTATCGCCGGGGGATTTAGTATATACGGGCACCCCCGCTGGTGTAGGGCCTTGTTTACCCGGCGATACACTAGCTGGTTTTTTAGGCGACGAGAAATTGTTTGAATTAGCTATCCATTAAAACATTTGATACCCTATATTTGCAGCCCTAAATGGACCTTTTGGCGAGGTAGCTCAGTTGGTTAGAGCACAGGATTCATAACCCTGAGGTCATGGGTTCAAGTCCCATTCTCGCTACACTGGAAAGTGTTGAAAACAAAGGACTTACGTTAATTCGTAGGTCCTTTTTTATTTTTGATTTACTCTGTGTCATGAATTGTGTCATGAATTGTGTCATGAGATTCCTCACTTTTTCCAAATACTCGAACCTTCAAAGCTGATATTTCTATTGCGGTTAAAACCTTTGGATCAATGTAATATTTTTCTAAAACTTGTGTGGTAGAGTGAGAGCTAACAAGTCCGGTATCGTCACCTAAAACTTGATGGTGCCATGTTAAATAGGTTTTGCGTAGGTTACTTAGACTAATATCTTTTGTTATTCCTGCACCGTTTTTATAGTGCGTGAAGCCTTTACTTAATTCATTCATGATAGCATATGTGCTTTTATTCCTTTCTGGCACTAAAATGTATTCATCTTTTCCCAATTTATCATTCATTCCTAATTCAGTTAGGAAAGCTTCGAGGTCTGCGTTTATAGCAATATATTTCTTGTACTCTTTATTATTCTTTTTTGCCCTTTTTACTTTTAGGTTGTCAATGATGAATAGTTTAACTCCTTGAGGAGTGCTATATATATCAGACCATTTTAGGTTAACTACCTCTTCTCTTCTACCACCAGTTAAAAGAAATAATTTGAATCCGTCTTTTAAAAATGGTTTAAACATATTTTTCTTTTCACCCTTACCCCCAAGTTTTATGAATGGAGTGAATGTGTCAACGGCACATAATATCTGATTAAACTCGTCCTCTGTAATAATATCAATGGCAGATGGTGTAACAATCTTTGGAACGAATTTTCTAAATGGATTTTTCATTTCGATGTTTTCGATCTCAATTAAAAATTCAAAGAATGCTCGAACTGCAATAAAACACTTATTGAAGGTTTTCGATGAGTAGTTTTCTTCGGCCCATAAATAGAAATTCGAAACATCTTCAGTTTTTATGTCACTGGGCCTTGTTCGTTTTATATTCTTTAATAGAGCCACATTTTCAACTAATTTCCAGCAAAATCTTACACATTCGTCAATATGCCCTTGCGATATGTTCTTTTTTAAATGGGCGTATTTGGATTCGCCTGACATATACTCACGGTACTTTACAACTGCATCTGCAAGGCTGTAATCTGAAAGGTTGTCTGAATCTGTTTGTTTGACTTTTTCGAAACCATTTTGAATTAGTTCTTTCTCGATTAGCGCACATTCAATTACAGCAGAGTTGTAATTTTCTGCTTCCAAATAATATGATTTAGTAGAATTTCTCGTGCCTGGAACGTGAATTCTTACTCGGTAAACCTGTCTGTCAAAATGCTTGCACTTGCTATTATCTACTCTGCAAGTCCTACAGAATATCTTAAGTCCTTTATGTGGGTTTTTGGGGAGAGTTAGTTTTTTCATTCTAATAATTTTTTATATCGCTCTTGGTCTTTTTTATTGATTTTGGAGCATTTAACTCTCGGAATAGGGGAGACCTCGTTTTCCAAAAGTTTAACTGTTAAATTATAAACCGCAATATCTTTGACTACATCACGATAATGGTCCTTCCATTTGTCTGGATATTTATTCCGCAGTAGTTGAACAAAAGGCTTATCAATCTCGCTATCTACCTCAATTTGGTAGACATACTTCGTTTTAGGAAAATCATGAATTCGAATACCCTTGTCATTTAGCCATTTCTTAGCTGAATCAATGTCTTTGACATTTATTTTTTCAGCCACCTGTGGTAATGTTATGGTGTCTAAACTTCTTGATATATTGATAAAATCTTCTGACATTTTTTATCTTTGGATTTAAAAATTATGGTTAGCCTATACACCACAAGGTTTTACAACAAAAATTAAGAGCTCAATTCTTCGAAATATTCATCCCCTTGACAGATATATTCATCGTAGCAGATCTCATCTAATGGTCCATATTGTGTATCATACTTTCCACAGAGATCCAGATGATTGTATATATCCTCGTCACATTTAATTGTTCCGGATTTTATTAAATCTTTAATCTCATCAATCATTTGTTGATCTATTTCAAATTCAACCTGAGTCAATGCTGTAACTTGTAAATCAAATACTAATTCCATTTTTAATTTGGTTTTTTTTCGTGGTTATAACCTCCAACATTTATATTTATTAAATTATAAAGAACTTATTTCGTAAATAAAAATCGACGCTACTAAATGTTTTTCCACATTAATCCCTTAATGATTCGGTAGATGACTGACACTGATACACCATACTCAATTGCTAATCTTTTTTTTCCGTAGACATGTGCATTATATTTTTTTCTGATTTCGCGAACCTTACTTTTATCAAGCTTTGTCTTACGGTTTTCAGAATCATTATACTTCACAAGTGCTAAGGGCTGCACCCCTTGATACTTTTGTTTGTGGAGTACAGATAGCATATCATAAGAGATTAACTGTTTATCGGTTTTCTTGGAGAATGGAGAAGATTGAATCTTATCAATCTCCTCCTGTATTAGTTTTAAATCCATAGCTTATTATTTTAAGAAGTCTATTTCCCAGACCCTGTCATATGAATCTGGATATTCTTTTTTGATGATTGCCATCTTCTCAATAAGTCGAATAGATCTTTCTGTTAAGTTTTCCCAGTTGTCCCAGACGAAATTTAACATGATATACTTTTCGTCTTTACTCATATCAAACTGTTCAAGACAATCAGTCCTCAGCACTACGTCAGCAATCCATCCCCATAGTTCGGCATTCGATAGAGAGAAGTCCTGAACCATGCAGCGCGATCTAATTGCGTTTTTATGGGCCAATAGTGATGCCTTTCCCTTTCCTTTCTCTCGAGCAATTCTGACTTCATCATCTGTTGGCAGCTGGATGTTGGAAACCAGAATGAAGGACATAGATTTACAATCCACTGAAAAGCCCATCTTACCTTCTTCTTGGTGGTACATTAACGCCTCTTTTTGAAGTTCACTGAGGTTCGACCATTGCGATTGCAGAGACTTTTCGTAAGTAAATCTTCTTGGGCCATGAAGCGCAGACTTTAATTGATTGCAGCTTGATTCTGTTGCAACTAATGTGTCTACATCATCGCAGAAAACGATAATTCTTTCTTGATTTGGATTTAAATAATTAATAACCGCTAACTGCACTCCCCATGCGAACATCGATACATTGCCTGTTACCATTACAAATTTTGCACCTACAG
>CANHCY010000005.1 GCA_947459295.1 Chitinophagaceae bacterium | reverse complement strand
CTTTTTCCCTCTGTTTTTACGCGGTCCGTTTTTTTAAACCCCCATACAATATCACTGGCTTTTTTTCTAGACAGTTCAATATCAACAATGGGTGAAGGATAATCCTTATCAATGATACAACCATACATGGTCTGTTCAATGGGACTCATTTTCCAGGGTTCATGAATATAGGGGGCAGGTACGTTTTTGAGTTCTTTGATCCACTGTTTTATAAAAAGCCCATCACTGTCATGTTCTTGCGAGTTTTTAACAGGGTTATAAATCCGAATGGTATTAATGCCGGTAACCCCCGATTGCATTTGTAATTGCGGATAATGAATACCGGGTTCATAGTCTAAAAATTGACGTGCTAAAAAATGAAGTTCCCTCCAATCCTGCCAAAGATTGTACACAAAAAAAGAGACAACCATGGCCCTCATTCTAAAATTGATATAGCCTGTATCCTTTAAACAACGCATGCACGCATCTACAATAGGAACACCCGTTTTTCCTTCTTGCCATGCAGTAATATAAGCCTCGTTTTTAGGTTTTATAATGACATCATAGGCTTTATTCACGTGTTCAAATTCCATTCGACATTCGTCTTCAAATTTTTGAATAAAATGACAATGCCAATGTAAGCGTGAAATAAAATTAGAAAGTGCGCGCTTGTTTTTGGCATTTGCGTATGCAGCGCATGTGTATTGATATACGGACCGCATACTTATATTGCCATAAGCTAGGTAAGGCGATATCCTGCTACAACCCTTTCTACTCAATAGCGGTTGAGATATGTGATAACTATAATTTTTGTGCCGGTCCTGAATAAAGCTTTCTAAATAACGCCAAGCCATTGTAGCACCACCTTTTTGAAAATTTGGATGCGGCGTTGTAATATTTTTTGATAAATCCGGACCTTGCAGAGCTTGATATAGTGCCGGTTTAAGTTCTATCGTATTCCAATTCTGTTCTGGCGGAACAGCAATGGGCGATGTCATGGTTTGTTCCCAGCGCTGCTTCCAATTTTTTCTTGACTTTAGTTTTCGAATAACGCCATGTATTTGAAATTCTTTCCAAATAATCTGATGCCCTTTACATAAGAATTGGATGTCTACATCGCGGTCGTAGGTTTTTTTATTGCCTACTTCTATATGTGAATAGATGTTTTGGATATCGTATACTTCTTGCAAGCCCAATAGCACGGGTTTCACTTCGTTATGAAAATAATAGAGCCTTGCATTTTTTTTATTGAGTTCTGATTGCATGTCAACTAACGATTCGTAAACAAATCGCCAATGCCTTTCGTCACTATCTTCTCCGGCCATAATAGACGGCTCAAAACAATACAGTAAAAGCGTTGGAATGCGCTCATCAATCGCAGCAACTAAAGGGGCGTGATCGGTTAACCGAAGGTCTCTTTTAAACCAGACAATATTAATTTTTTGCTTTTCCAAAAGAGTATGTTTGGTACATTATTTACCGAATCGTAACTGTTTTTCGCTGCACGGTATGCGCCGAAAAAATACCGAGTGCACCTCCTTCTATATTAGAGGGCGGATTTGACGGCGCTGTGCCACCACCAGGTCCAGCGCCACTTTGCTGATCTAAACTATTGTAATAAATATAACTAGCACTTGAAATGCACTGCATTTCTACAAAGACATTATCGCGTGGTTTTATTTTTAAATTTTCGTCACCGCCCCTTAATGGTCGTTGATTCACTTTTCCATTATTAAGGTTATCATTGAACACATGAAAAGTTGGATCGATGGTGTCGTTGATTTTTTGAATAAAGCGGTAGCTGTTGCCAAGCGTTACAGGGTCTAGATACACAGGAATCACACTATACCTGACTTCTCCATTAAATGGAAAAGTATTAATGCGAAGGCTATCTAAATTAACTTTTTTAGGCATGGTAGCAGACGCCGTATATTTTTTTTGATCTACCACAACTTCTAGGTTGTAGGTTCCACCTTCTATGCCTTTTATTTTTTGCGTTCTATAAAGACCGTTGCTTACAAATTGTAAACTGTCCTTAATGCCCGCTTGATCCGTGATTATAACGCGTGCATTGTTCACGCCAATAATGCGTGTTGGGTTGTTAATGGAGGTAGATAATGAGAGCTGCACAAAATAAGGACCGGCCAGATCTGTAATGCTACCATCAATTACAAGCATAGGCTTGCTATCATTCAGTTCTAAAGTAATTTCTTTGTCACATCCAACAAATATTATGGCAAAAAGCGCTATAAAAAATCCTATTTTTTTCATGCTTAAAATTTAAATTGATAGGTTACACTTGGTACCCATTTAAAAAGAGCGGTCCTGATAATTTGTGTTCTAGTGGGATCATTGGGATCGTCTTTAAAACTAATCCGGAAAGCATTTTCTCTACCATACACATTGTACAAACTAAAATTCCAAGAACCGTGCATTCTTTTAGTTTTGTTTTTTTCATAGGTAGCACTAAAATCGAGTCGGTGGTAAGCCGGCATACGATTGGCGTTTCTAGCAGCGTATTGATAAAGGGTTTGTCCTTGAATGGTATATTTCCCTGTTGGATAGGTTACCGCGTCGCCGGTATTATATACAAACACACCAGATATCGACCAGCGATCGTTTAGATCATAAATCCCAACAACCGATATATCGTGCGTTCTATCTTGTCTCGCATTGTACCAGTTATTCCCATTGATACCTTCAATTTTTCTTTCTGTTTTAGAAAGTGTATACCCAATCCAGCCGGTTAAGCGACCTTCTTTTTTCTTTAATAAGAACTCAAGCCCATAAGCTCTTCCAATACCATACAATAAAACACTTTCAACATCCGAAACCGTATTTATTTCGGCACCATCTTTATAGTCTATTTGATTTTGTAGGTATTTATAATAAGCTTCGGTCGTGAATTCAAAATTGCTTTTAAATACTTTTGTTACATAGCCCACGCTAATTTGATCCGCAATTTCTGGTTTGATATTATAAGAGTTTCCAATCCACTGATCGGATGGGCTAGACGCCACTGAATTACTTAATAAATGTAAGTGTTGCACGTTTCTAGCATAACCCGCTTTAATACTGGTTTCGTCATTGATACGGTAGTTGGTGGTAATGCGGGGCTCTGGATTAACATAGGTTTTTCCAAAACTTGATTTGCTTAGTTTAATAGATGAATTAAGCATCCCGTTTTCATAAATATTGTAAACATCGCCACCCATTAATGTATACATCGATAGGCGCACACCGTAATCAATGGTTAGTTGGTTTGAAGCCCTATAATTGTTTGTGAGGTAAAGTGCATTTTCAAGTCCATTTCTACCTTCTTTAGATACACTATTAATTACGGTGCCGCTAAATGTACTTGGTGTGATGGTATGTAAGATGGTGTTAAATCCAAAGCGAAGCGTGTTGGTTCCATTCGCATAAAACGTATAATCCTGTTTGAGGTTTACATCTTTAATATTTGAATTGATATTAAAATTGGTTTCCCCATTTTTTAATTTCACATTGTAATTGTAGTCGCTATAAATTAAAGAAGTATTTAAAAATAATTTATTGCTAATAATTCTATTCCATCTGATCGTACCGGTTTTATTACCCCAGTCAATACCAAACTCCTGGCCAAGTCCTAGCTCATCTCTTCCAAAATATCCCGACACGTAAATTTTATTTTTTGCATCGATTTGATAATTTGCTTTTGCATTTAAATCATAGAAGTACAAAATATTGTCTTTAAATTTTTCGGTCGCTTTTAAAAACATATCCGCATAGGTTCTTCTTCCGGAAAGTATAAACGAAGATTTATTTTTTTGAAGTGGCCCTTCAATACTCACTTTGCTGCTAATGAGTCCAATGCCACCATTCACCGCGTAGTCTTGATTATTGCCTTCTTTCATTTTTACGTCAAGTACCGATGAAAGCCTGCCGCCGTATTGACTAGCGCTATTGCCTTTTATGATTGTAGCGTCTTTAATGGCATCACTATTAAATGTGCTAAAAAATCCAAGTAGGTGCGTGGCATTATAAACAGGCGCTTCGTCCAGTAAAATTAAATTTTGATCAGCGCCACCACCGCGTACAAAAAAACCGCTGTTTCCTTCGCCCGCCGATTTTACGCCCGGTAATAATTGAATTGTTTTTAAAAGATCTTTTTCCCCAAAAATAACAGGCACTTTACTAATCGCAGACATGTTAATGGTTTCGGTTCCCATTTGTGCCTTGGTTAGATTGTCGTTTTTTCGCGACGACTCCACCACTACTTCTTTTAGCAAATTTTTTGTTTGTAAAGAAAAGTTGATGGTTTGACTGCTGTCTAGTTTTATTTTTTGAACGAGTGTCTCATACCCCACCTGTGATACCACAACGGAGTAATTGCCCTTTGGAAGTGACAGGGAGTAAAAACCGTACTCATTAGAAATAATACCCGCATTGGGTAACTCTTGAATGCGCACCACGGCCTTAATTAAAGACTCGCCGGTTTGTTTGTCTCGCACACTACCACTTACTACAACCGTTGATTGAGCAATAATGGGTCCAAAATTCCCCGCAAGATAAATGAGAAAGCAAAAAACATGTATTTTATAACGCATAGATGATTGTTAAACAATAGAATCTCAAATTGGTTGAATTCTATAACGCCTTTAACAATATTCTATTGTTCTTTCCATTCTATAGGAATGGCAATTTCATTGGTTCTTGCAATCATTTGGTAAGGTGCGTTATAACCTAAAAACGTGTAATCACCTGTTACTTTTATATTACGACGTGAGAGTATTTGTAATATTTTGTTTTTATACAGCGTTATTTTTTCGTCGTTGGCATAGCCGCCAAACGAAATCACTGCAACGTATTGCGGAGCTGACTCATGAATGCGAATGCTCTCGTCATTGGGTTTAGGTAAATTACTTTCATTGTATTTTGTTGGCATTACAAAACTCATTTCTGCGCCCTTTTCTGACATATTCATTCTTACTGGAGCCGTCATTGCAATGCTTTCGTTTTCTTTGTTGCCGCCAAATATAAAACGCGCTAGTTTTCCAAAACCACTGCTTGAAACTGACTTGTAGTTTGTGGCACTCGAATAAACCGTGGCCATGGTTGCTGCCGGATAATATCTTATTTCAAGCTCATCATCCTTAACCACGGTCCTATATTTTTGCTTTTCCGTTTTAACTGCACTATTAGCAATAAAAGATTGAAAAACAATATAAATGGCGCCTAGCCCTAAAAAAATGTACAATGCTTTCATGTTACTGTTTAGTTATACAACAATATAGCTTTGATTAGGTTCAAAAACAAAGAAAGCGACATCTATCAATAGGTTATTAACCCATTTAATTTAATACTATATTTAGGGAATATTTAAAAAACGATTGATGAAAAAGGTATTTTTTATTTTATGCATGTTGGTGTTGCAGGCTCCTATTTTTGCACAACAAGACCAGGCCACAAATTTGAATGAGGAAGAAAAAGCAATTATTGCCTATATAGATCAAAATATGCCAAGAGCCATTGCGCTGTTAAAAGAATCTGTAAACATCAATAGCGGCACTTTAAATATTGAGGGCGTAAAAAAAGTAGGCGCCTTATTTGCCAAAGAATTTGAAAAAGCAAAATTTAAAACCGAGTGGATTTCAATGCCTGATTCTATTAAACGAGCCGGGCATTTGGTAGCCACCATTGGCTTCAATAACAAAACCAAATCACCCACTGCAAAAAAACTTTTTTTGATTGGCCATTTAGATACTGTCTTTGAACCAGATATGCCGTCCAATCCATTCACCATGCTAAATGATTCAGTAGCAACCGGACAAGGTGTTTACGACATGAAAGGTGGAGATGTTGTAATGATTATTGCTTTGCAAGCATTACAACAACAGGGCCTATTAAATAATGCAGATATCATTGCTTATTTAACCGGTGATGAAGAGTCTTCTGCTAAGCCATTTCAAATAAGTAGGGGTCACTTTATTGAAGCAGCTAAAACGACAGATATAGCACTTGGTTTTGAAAGTGCACATGGGCTCAATACAATTGCGACAGCAAGAAGAGGTTCAAGTTCTTGGACATTAAATGTTTCAGCAAAAACAGGCCATAGTGCAAGCGTTTTTACAAATGCAGGCGGATACGGTGCTATTTATGAAGCCGCTCGAATTGTAAATGCGTTTAGAGAAACACTCAGTCAAGAAAAATATTTAACATTTAATCCAGGCCTTTTTGTAGGAGGCTCAGAAGTAAATTTTAATAGATCAAAAGCAACAGGAACAGCAATTGGAAAAACAAATATTGTTTCACCCTCTGCAGTCGTTACAGGTGACTTACGTTTTTTAACGGAAGCACAAAAAATAGAAGCTAGAAAAACAATGACTACTATTGTTGAACAAAGTTTGAATGGTACAAAAGCAACAATCACTTTTAACGATGGTATTCCAAGTATGGAACCAACACCCGGTAATAAAAAACTTTTAGATGTAATTAGTGGCGTAACAACTAGCATGGGACTTGGACCAGCAGTTGAAGGGGATCCTGGCTCGAGGGGTGCTGGAGATATTTCTTATGTAGCGAAGTATCTCGATGCCGTTGATGGTATGGGATCATCAGGAAAAGGTGCACATGCACCTGGTGAAACCATTAACCTGAAAGAGTTTCCGCTGATTATCAAAAGAGCCGCACTAACCATTTATAGATTAACTAGATAGTTATCGCGTTAATACATTTAATGGATTACAACTCCTGTTTCAGGATCTTTTAGCAAAATGCTATTATCGTCAATTAGTTGAGATAATTGAACATTTTTAGCCGAATCTAAAATGGTATTTTTTAAATAAAAAGTTTGCACGTCATTGTTTTTTTGATACCACTTTATAATTTTACATTGGCAGCTTGCGTTGGCAGGTGTATTGATAATCTCTTCTATGCGGCCATCCGTTCCAATTTTTTCATAGACCTCTCTGATACCAATAATTCTTTTATTATTTCCCGCATCAAAATTCCAAGAAGCGGATATGGAAGTTTGATATTTACCATTTTTTGTAAGACTCATTAAACTATGTCTTGGATATTCAGTTTTATTACTACCATTCATAATTCGTGAGTGAATCGATAAAACATTAGGTGATTCAAATTGAACATACCCTGTGTGGTTAAATCCTGCACCATATCTGTAATAGGTAAAATAACCATCTTTATATTTTATTTCTACCAAATTGGCCACCACTTTATGGTACCTGTTGGGATCAGAAGGTCTCGCTTGCGGCGATCCTGTATAGCAAAGCCAAATGCCTTCTATATCCTTTTTTTCGCTAGCCCTAACTCTGTAGGGCATAATATTAAAGTCTTTGGTTATGGTATCGAGTGCAGTAAAGCTTTCATTTTGCTTCTTCCAAAAATAAATACCACAGATAAGTAGACAGACGCATAGAGGAATAAAAATCATTCTATAAAACCGCAGCCGAGTAAAGATTTTTTTGTCAGTCTCTTTTACAAGGGAGGCAAGCTTTAATTTGAGTTGTTGATTTTCTGTGATGATGGAGTAGCTGTCTTTGGAGCCGGATTCGGAATTTTCGGAAGCCACAAGCGAAATATCAACCGGATTAAGTTCAAAAGACTGTCTACCCACTCCGTATAAATAAATATAGCAGGTATCGATTAAAAAGGAACGCGGATTGGCTACCAGCCCCATCAAGGCGTCTTTTATTTGGCCGCCCGTTATATCGTATTTTCTAAATGGATAGTTGGCTATATTATACTGCGGATCTGGTTCATAAACCGCATGACCATATTTTTCATCGGTGCTAGGGAGTAGGTTACTAATCTCACTCAATTGTATAGCCAGTGCCTCGTAATTTTTACGATTGGTATTTTGAATGACAGATTTTCCTGTTTCAAGCTGAAATTTTTCAATACACTTATTTAACAAGTATATAATTTCTTCCTTGCCCCTTTTAAGCATAATTTTTTAATTTGTTGAAAATCAATGAATTATAATTTCCGAAACAATAAAAGCATTTCGGAAATTACTAAATTTATTTAATAATGCTTTAGAAACAACAAAAACCCTGCGCTCAGGTTATGTATTGTAATTTGTTTACCAGAATAGCTATGCCAAGCTATTTTTTCACGATATAACTACGCTATATGAAAAAAAACATCCATGTGATTGTTGCAATTATTGGAGTGGTACTTCAATTGCTAACCAATCAAACCTTTGCACAAAGCTCAAACTCTAATGCTGGAGAAGAGCTCATTACGATTACGGGTAAAGTGGTCTCAAGTAAAGACAACCAGCCCCTATCCAATGTTTCTGTAAAAGTACTAAAGTCAAAAACGGGCACCATTTCAGGAGATGATGGTGTATTTACTATTAAAGTTAAAAAAGGAGTTACCCTTCAATTTTCGAGGGTTGATTTACTTTCCCAAAACGTTTCTGTTTTTGATCCCAAAATGACAACTGTAAGAATGCAAGAGTCTGAAAACAATCTTTCAGATGTGTTGGTTCTTGCTTACACCAATCAAAAACGAAGTTCATTTACGGGTGCTGCCACAACGGTAAAAAATTCAGTTATTGAAAGTGCACCAAATCCTTCTGTACAAGAAAGTATACAAGGTAATGTAGCAGGTGTTCAATCAACCAATGCAAGTGGTCAACCAGGTGGTGTTCCAAATATCAGGGTTCGTGGTATTGGTTCTATTAATGCAGGCTCTGCCCCATTATATGTAATTGATGGTATCCCTGTTGTGAGTGGTGATATTTCTGGAATGAATAGTAATACGATCGCGGGTCTCAATCCAAACGACGTGGAAACCATGTCAATTTTAAAAGATGCTGCTGCTACATCTTTATATGGTTCAAGAGCTGCAAACGGTGTCGTATTAATTACAACAAAAAAAGGTAAGTCTGGAAAATCTAAATTTCATTTTACCTATCAAAACGGTATCAATAACAATACCATTCGTGATGAACAAAAAACGCTCAATACAGATCAATACCTACAATATTATAGAGAAGGTTGGGTGAACGCTGGAAATAGAGCGGGTTCTTATGATTCTTTGTTAACTGCAAATGGCATTAGCAGAACAACCAACACCGATTGGTTTGATGCAGTATTAAGACAAGGTCAATATGCACAATACAATTTAAATGCGAGTGGCGGAAACGATAAGTCTACGTATTTTGTTTCAGGTAGTTATTATAATTCAGAAGCACCTACAAAAGGACTCAACTACGACAAAGCAACTTACCGTATCAATATTTCTTCTGAGTTAACAAAAAAGCTTTCTTTTAAAGGTGGATTTAGTGGAAGCTTCCAACAAACAAGTAACTTTTTAGGTGGCTCATTTTTTGCAAATCCAGTTAGAGCGATGTATCGTTTAGCACCATGGTTACCTATCTATAAAAGCGATGGAAAAACCTATGAGCTTGGTTATAACAATGGATACAATCCAGTTGCAGTTATTGAAACCACAAAGCGAAAAGCTAAAACATACAATATAGCTGCAAATGCAGCAGCAACTTACAAAATAGTTAAGGGATTAACTTTTGAAGGTTCTTATGCTATGGATTTCAACCACGCATTTAGTAGTACACAGTACGACCCAAGAGTGGGTAATGCAATTGTAGCAGTAGGAGGAACAATCGAAAATTATACCCAAGACATTACCAACTGGGTAGCTACAAATATTTTGCGTTATAAATTTGATATTTCCGACAACCATAAATTGGAATCATTTGCTGGGTACGAGGCGCAGAGTAGATCGGATGTAGACATTAATATTTCTGTTAATGGTATTGCGCCAGGAACAGTAACTGCTGCAGGAGGTTCAAGTCCAACATTAACAACAGGAACCGGAACCGCAAATAGATTAATCAGTAAGTTTTTTAACACCAATTATTCTTATAAAGATTTATACTTCTTATCTGGATCAATCAGAGAAGATGCTTCTTCAAGATTTGCCAAAAATTTTAGAAAAGCAACATTTTGGTCGATTGGTGCCGGATGGAATATTTCTAACGAAAAGTTTTTTAATGTAGAATGGTTGAGAGAATTAAAATTAAGAGGTAGCTATGGTTACACAGGTAATCAGGGTATTGATAATTTTGAATCTTTTGGTTTATATGGCGCAGGAAGTGATTATAATTTACAATCAGGCCTCGCTCAAAATCAATTGGCAAATGATAACCTTACTTGGGAAAAAAATATTCCATTAAATATTGGTCTTGATTTTGCATTATTAAAAGGAAGATTATCAGGATCATTTGAGTGGTATACTAGAACGACAAGTGACTTATTAATTAGTCAGTCTATTCCAAGTGTAAATGGTGTTACGAGTATTACAGTAAACAGTGGCGCCATGAAAAATACCGGCATAGAACTAACAATTTCTTCTGTGAATATCGTACCAAAATCTCAAAACGGATTTAAGTGGGTAACAGATTTTAATATCACCACTAACAGAAATACGATTACAGAAATTGACCCTGCTTATGCTGGTAATGCTAACTATTTAAGAAATGTTGGGAACGATTTTTATACGCATTTCCAACGCGGTTATGCGGGTGTGAATCCTGCAAATGGTGAGGCACTATGGTACAGAAGTGGCGCAAAAGACTCAACCACGAATGCATTTACAACGGCCCTTCCGCGTTTACAATACGGAAGTGCACTTCCTAAATTCTATGGTGGTTTAACAAACACTTTTTCTTACAAAAACTTCAAGTTTAGTTTCCAATTGTATACATTTTGGGGTAATACCATTTATGACGATTATGGTTATTTACAAAAGACAGATGCTAACCTTGGTTTCTCTGACCAAAGCAATGGTTTAAGTAGATATGAATACGCTAGACGCTGGACTACACCAGGTCAAATTACAGATGTTCCAAAGCCCGTGTTTTTAGGCACACAATCTTCATCAGGAAGTTTTGAAAGTAGCAGGTTTTTATATGATGGTAGTTATATCAGATTAAGAGATGTAACCCTATCTTATAATTTACCAACGGCACTATTAAATAAATTTAAGTTTAGTAGTACAAGAATTTACTTACGCGGACAAAATCTATTTACCTATGTAAAAGACAAGCGTTACAATACAGATCCTGAAGTGAGTATCGATGGTACTATGTCTCAAAGACCTCCTGTATTTAACACTTTCTTATTTGGATTAGACATCAATTTTTAATTGCATAAAGTTTCTTTTATGAAAAAAATATATTCAATATTAGTTATTAGTTCTTTACTATTCATGGCATCATGTAGTAAAGATTTTTTAGACGTTAAACCACAACAAAGTGTGCTCACCGAAGACGTATTTAAAAGTATGGCAACTTCAAGAGCAGCTGTTAATGGACTTTACTCTATGATGCAATCATATAGTTATTATGGTAGAGATGCCATGGTGATTCCGGAAGTACTTTCTGATAATGCTACTAGAAGTGTGAGAACGGGTAATAGATACACCGGTATGAATACCGTGACACACACAGCAACAGATGCTAACGTAAGTAGAATGTGGAGCCAGATGTATCAAATTGTTACCAATACCAATGCTATTATTGCAAATGAGGCTAACATTAAAAAAATAGCAACATCATTAGAGCAAGAAGAAGCTGCACAACTAGTGGGTGAAGCATATGCCGTTAGAGCACTTGTTTATTTTGACCTCATGAAGTTTTTTGCACGCCCTTTAAATTTCACTGCCGACGGGTCGCATTTAGGCGTTCCACTTGTGATTAAGCCAATCGTAAATATTACAGAAGTGGTGTATCCTGCAAGAAATACAGCCGCAGAAGTGTATGCACAAATTGACAAAGATATAACAGCTGCAATTGCACTTTTACCTCAAACGGGAAATGTGATAAGTAACGGTGTTGTAAATAATACGTTGTTCAAAATTCGCATGAACCGTTTTTCTACTTTGGCATTAAAAGCAAGAGTATCTGTATATAAACAAGATTGGGCAAGCGCTGCTGATGCTGCCAATCAGGTAATTGCATCTGGACGTTATGCGCTTTACACATTTGGAAACATGCTACAAGATTTTAGAACACAAAATAGTGCTGAGTCTATATTTGAAATAGCAAATAATACCAACGATAATCCAGGTGTTGATTCATATGCTTATTTGTGTAGCCAACAAGGTTATGGCGAAATGTTAGGTACCAGAAATTCGATGAATAGTAGAAGTACGGGTACAACCCTGTCTACTTTTAGAGGTTTGTATGAAGCCTATTCTGCTACCGATGTTAGAAGAGGATTTGTTGCACTCGGTGATAGAAATTCGTTGGGTGGAGAAACGAATGTGCCACTTCCTACTAAGTATATCAACATTTCTACATACATGGAAAACATTAAGGTGTTGAGGTTTGCAGAAATGTATTTGATTAGAGGAGAAGCAAATGCAAGACTCGCTGTTGCAAATAGTAATCCTGCACTTTTAACGAATTCTTTAACAGATATTAATCTTATCAGAAAATCTAGAGATACTGCATCTGCAACCAGACCATTTAACGCAGTCCTTACTGGTACACCTCCATCAGGAAGTATTTCTGCAAATGGATACCTCGATAGTATTATTGTTGAACGCAGAAAAGAATTTGCTTTTGAAGGACAGCGTTTATTTGATTTGAATAGAACACAAATAAGTTTTGTAAAAATTAGTTCTGGTGGAAATGCAACTTCAAGGTTGATTCAGTATAGCGCTACAACTTCAAATTTTTACAATAGAACAATTTTACCAATCCCGGTTACGCAGGTTCAGAATAACCCAAATATGGTTCAAAATCCTGGATTTTAATATTTGTTAACTGTACAGTTGTTATGAATCAAAAGATGGCTTATAGAATAGCGGTAATATTGTTATTTTTCGTTTTTTCAAATCAATCCTTTGCGTTTGAAAAGAAAGATACGGTAAGGGTGCTCTTTGTTGGAAATAGTTATGTCTACTACAACAATTTAGCCCAAATGATTGGGTTGATTACAGATAGTATGGATACTAAAATTATTTGTAAAAAATCTACAGTTGGCGCAGCAACACTTGGTCAACACTGGAATAGTGCTAGGGGTCTAAAGTCAAAACAAATAATCGCTGCTAATAAATTTGATATTGTAGTGATTCAAGACAATAGCATGTGGCCGTTGGAACATAAAGACAGCCTGCTTACGTATGGTCAGCTATTTTGTAATTATATCCGTGCAAATGGAGCAAAGCCTTACCTCTATAATACTTGGGCCAGAGAAAAAACACCGGAAACCCAATTAAAAATTAATGAAGTTTATAATGCATTAGCGGCGGCAGAAAATGCGGTAAATGTACCCGTTGGATCTAGCTTTGATTTGGCGAGGAAAACCTTTCCTAGCATGAACTTGTTTCATCCCGATGGATCACATCCGTCTGCTGTTGGAACCTTTTTAATTGCATTAAATTTCATTAAAAAAATCACAGGCACATTACCAAAAAAATATGCTACGGTATATAATTATTTTGATAAGGATGGGGAGACTTTTAGAATCATGCAATTAACGGATGCTGAAATGGAGTCTTGTGTAAGTATTGTAAACAGTGTGATTCAGTAGAATCCTTAAGCGCGTGAAGATGATAAAAAAAATCGCAACCAACTTAACTTTTTGGGTATTATTTGCTATCACATCTGGGATACTCGTAGGACATTTTTTTCCTGCAACAGGCGTAGCAATGCAACCCTTAGGTAAATATTTTATTGACGTTATTAAACTTTTTATCAATCCTATTATTTTACTAACCATTGTAACCGGTATTTGTGGGATGGGGGATTTAAAAAAAGTAGGAAAAGTTGGCGGCAAGGCCCTATTATATTTCGAAATCATTACCACTATTGCTTTGTTAATTGGAATTGGAGTTGGCTATTTGTTAGAGCCAGGTGCATCTGTTAATACCAGTATTGTAGCCAAAGGAGATATTTCAAAATACAGTAGTGGTAATGTTTCTATTTCATGGATTCAGTTTTTTAAAGACAATTCGACGATTCAGGTTTTACTATTTGCAATTATTGCAGGTATTGTTATAAGCAAATTAAAATCCAAAGAAGCTATTTTACCTAAGGTATACTGGATGTCAAAATATGTTTTTAGGGGACTTCACCTGGTTATGAAACTAGCGCCTATTGGTGCTTTTGGCGGTATGGCGTACACGATTGGTAAATATGGTGTAGCAACATTATTACCCTTAGGAAAGCTGATGGCCTGCGTATACATTACAATGGCATTGTTTATTTTTTTGATGCTCGGCGCCGTGCTGCGTTATTATAAAATTAGCATTTGGAAGTATTTAGGATTTATTAAAAATGAACTACTCATTGTGTTAGGTACTTCTTCTTCAGAAGCCGCCATGCCATCACTCATGGAAAAACTAGAGCATATGGGTTGCCACAAATCTGTGGTAGGTCTTGTGGTCCCCGCTGGCTATTCATTTAATTTGGACGGCACTTCTATTTATTTATCTATGGCCATCATTTTTTTGGCCCAGGTTTTTCATATTCAACTTAGTTTAGAGCAAATCATAACCATCATTGGTATTTTAATGGTAACTTCCAAAGGCGCAGCTGGTGTAACGGGCAGTGGGTTTATTATTTTAGCTTCTACCTTAACTGCCACCAAAGTTATTCCAATAGAAGGACTGGCATTATTACTTGGCGTAGACCGATTTATGTCTGAAGCTAGGGCTATTACCAACTTTATTGGTAACGGTGTTGCAGCAATCTTCATTTCCAATAACGAAAAAATGTTTGACCGGTCTAGAATGTATAAAGCCTTTGGTATGCACAAAAACGAACTTTAGTGCGCACTATTTGTTACTTTAGATACCTATGATTGGACATCGTTTCATCAATTTTGTACCTGGCGAAAACTCAAAATCTAAATTTGAGCAGATGCTTGACATCTTTACCCAGCTATTAAATTATACCAGTGGTGATGCTACAGAGGCGTTAGACTGGCTCAATCAACTAGACCGCACCCATAAATTTACCGATGACGAATACGGCGTGGGTGATTTTATTGAAGACCTCAAGCAAAACGGTTACTTAAAAGAAAATCCACAAGACGGTAAGTTTGCAATCACTGCAAAAACCGAACAAACTATTCGTCAAAAAAGTTTGGAGGAAATTTTTGGTAAATTAAAAAAAGGAAAACAAGGAAACCATAGCACCACTAAGGCCGGACCAACCGGCGATATCAATTCAGATACCCGTTCCTTTCAGTTTGGTGATTTAATGGAGCAAATTGATTTTACGGAGAGTATCAAAAATGCACAAATTAATAGAGGTGTCGATTCTTTTTCGATGCACGAAGACGATTTGGTCATTAGAGAGGCGGATTTTAAAACCCAAACGTCAACGGTGCTCATGATTGATATTTCGCACTCCATGATTTTATATGGTGAGGATAGAATCACGCCAGCAAAAAAAGTAGCAATGGCACTTTGCGAACTCATCACCAAAAAATATCCAAAAGACACCATCGATATTGTGGTATTTGGTAACGACGCATGGCAGGTAGAAATTAAAGACCTTCCCTATTTACAAGTAGGGCCTTATCATACCAATACCGTTGCTGGGCTTGAGTTAGCGATGGATATACTACGCAAACGTAAAACGTCGAATAAGCAAATATTTATGATTACGGATGGCAAACCAACTTGTTTAAAAATCGGCGGTCGTTATTATAAAAATAGTTTTGGGCTAGACCGTAAAGTGGTAAACCGTTGTATTAATTTGGCGGCACAGTGTAAGAAATTAAAAATTCCGATTACAACATTTATGATTGCTTCGGATCCGTATTTACAAAAGTTTGTAGAAGAGTTTACAGAAATGAATAATGGTAAAGCCTATTTTGCGTCACTTGACAATTTAGGTAGTTTTATTTTTAATGATTTTGAAAGTGGCAAAAGAAAAACATTGTATTAATTATGAGTAAGCAAATCGATATTAAAAAAATTGTAACACTTGGTGATTTAAAAAAATCAGGATATAAGTCTAAATCTATTAAGGATGAAGTGCGCGATAATCTAATTGCCAGCATTCAAAATAAAGAAAACGCTTTTGAAGGTATTTTAGGTTACGAAGACACGGTAATACCAGATGTAGAACGTGCCCTTTTAAGCCGTCATAATATTTTGTTTTTAGGGCTTCGTGGTCAAGCAAAAACCAGGATGGCGCGTCAAATGGTGGACTTACTCGATGAGTATATACCAACAATTGCCGGTTCTGAGGTAAATGACGATCCTTTGCAGCCCCTAAGCCGCTTTGCTGTAGACCTTATAGCAGAGCATGGCGATGAAACGCCGATCCACTGGGTACACAAAAGCGCCCGTTATGGCGAAAAACTAGCTACACCAGATGTGAGTGTATCCGATTTAATTGGAGATATTGACCCCATTAAGGCAGCTAATTTAAAACTAAGTTTTGCCGATGAAAAAGTCATTCATTACGGTATTATCCCAAGAAGTAACCGTTGCATATTTGTAATCAACGAGCTACCTGATTTGCAAGCAAGAATTCAGGTTTCATTATTTAATATTTTACAAGAAGGCGACATACAAATTAGAGGATTTAAACTCCGTATGCCACTTGATATTTTATTTGTGTTTACAGCAAACCCCGAAGACTATACCAACAGAGGAAGTATTGTTACGCCATTAAAAGATAGAATAGAAAGTCAGATACTTACACACTATCCAAAAACGATTGAAACCTCCCTTGCCATTACAGAGCAAGAAGCCAATATTTTACCGGCTCAAAAAGATAAAGTTGAAGTCAGTGACTTAATAAAAAGACTCATCGAACAAGTTTCTTTTGAAGCGCGTACCAACGAGTTTGTAGATAAAAAAAGTGGTGTGAGTGCGCGTTTAACAATCGCTGCGTATGAAGCAGCCGTAAGCAGTGCAGAGCGAAGAGCTATTATTCATAACCAAGCTATCACACAGGTTTGGATTAGTGATTTGTCAGGAATTATACCTGCCATCACTGGAAAAATTGAACTGGTATACGAAGGAGAACAAGAGGGTCCTTACGAAGTAGCACTTAACTTATTAAACAAATCAATTCGTACTGTATTTGTTACTTATTTTCCAAATCCAGATGATGTAAAAAAGCGTAAGGCGCCAAAAAAATCAGCTGCCAATGCGCCCGAACAAAAGCAACCCGAAAACCCATATGCATCAATTGCAAAATGGTTTGATGCTGGCAATCATCTTGATTTATTTTTAGACATGAAAGATGAAGATAAAATAATCGAACTCTATAAAGTGGATGGTTTATTTGGGATTGTAAAAAAACATTTTCCGCAAGCTGGTGAAAAGCAGTCTGCATTATTAATGGAATTTGTTTTGCACGGCCTATCATCTTATTCAATCATCAGCAAAAAAATGATTGATGGTAAAATTGAATTCAATGATATGATGGGAAGCATGATTAACCTAGGCGATATGGGCATGGATGATGACGCTTTCAATGATTATGCGTAAATTGAATCAAGAAGCAGTTTTCACATAATAATTTTAAAGTATGTATAAGCGTACACCATTTTATAAAACATATCTATTAGGTTTTTTGGTGGCTTGTTTGTTTTGCGCACAACCTACCACAGCTCAAACCGATTCATTGTTACAACAACTAATAAGTGATAATAAAGTAGACTCGAGCCTAATACAACCACCGGCTAAAATGCTTTTTACGCAGCGCGTGTTGTGGGGTAACAATGGCCTCTTAAAAAACAGGTATAGCGGTAATGACTTAGTTGCTAACAAACAAAAAGACCTGAAAATCCGAAGAACCATGTTGCAGCTTCACCAGATTGGGGGCTTTGTTACACTCGGTGGAATGTTAGCACAGGGCGTTATTGGAGGTCAGTTATATAAAGGTGATTATAAAGTAAAAGATCTACACGAAAATATGGGTATGGCCGTAAACCTTAGTTACGGATTTACTGCACTAAACGGGCTTTTTGCCCCACCCTCTACGTTTAGCCGCGATAAAAAAATCACGTCGATTCGTTTGCATAAATGGCTTGCCGTGCTGCACCTTTCGGGCATGATTGCAACCAATATACTTGCAACACAAATCGAAGACAATGTGTCTTTAAAACCTTACCACCGTGCTGCTGCGTATGTAAGTTTTGCAAGCCTGGCAACAGCACTTATTGTTATTAAATTTTAAATTATGCTACACTATATTCTTTTAAATCTTTTGATGTCTGTATTTTTTCAGGCGCCCACATACGAGGCAGCGAGCTCTAGTATTACCTACACGATGAAGCATAAATTGCATACCTGGGATGGAACCAGCAAGCAGGTAAATGTAGCAAGCAAATGGAATGGAGATAAGCTAGAACAAATTTCTGTGCTCGCAAAAGTGAGTAGCTTTAATAGCGGCCTATCAAGTAGAGATAGTCATATGATTGAAGTGCTTGATGCGCTTACACTCCCTAATATTACGTTTAGTAGTACAAGTATTAAATACAACGGCGCCGAAATACTCGCAACAGGAAAATTGCAATTTCACGGAGTAACCAAAGAAGTTCAATTTGTAGTTAAGGCTAAAAAAGAAAATAACCAGTGGCTCTATGAAGGTGAATTCCCTGTGCTTTTAGAATCCTACAATGTTAAAAGACCTAGTTTACTCTTTGTAAAAGCAGACGATCTCATGAAAATTAGATTTGTACTGGTATTTAAAGACAAATAGTTAGCCCACCCTTCAACATTATCTCTACTGGCTTGTTAAACAGGTATGTCTATGCAAGCCGCCATCATTTTTCCGCATCAGCTATTTTATAATGCTGCACTGCTAGATAAAAATAAGCGCCACTATTTAGTGGAAGAGCATCTGTTTTTTACACAATATCCCTTTCATAAAGAAAAACTTTTACTCCATAGGGCGTCTATGAAATCCTATGAGCGGTATCTTTTACAAAACGGTTTCCAGGTCGAATATATAGACAGCACAAATGAGCTTCATGATTGTAGGTTGCTCACCCATTATTTAGCCAAACAAAAATGTGCAGATATATCCATTACAGATCCTGTAGATTATTTATTAATGAGGCGAATAAGACGGGCTTGTGCTTCTAATAAAATTCAGTTGCAGGTATTAGAAAGTCCAAGTTTTTTAAATACGCTTTCTGGCACACAAAATTATTTTGATTCCAAAAAAAAATATTTCCAAACCGATTTTTATACGTCGCAAAGAAAGCAGCGTAATATACTACTAACACCGGACGGTAAACCAGAAGGAGGTAAATGGACATTTGATGCAGAAAACCGCGCTAAATTTCCTAAAAAAGAAATCGTACCAACGCTACCTACGAGCGCTTCAAATAGTGAACTAGAAGAAGCAGAGGCGTATGTTCAAAAAAACTTTCCTAATAATTATGGCACCATTCATAAGAATCATTTGTTTGCGACAAACTTTTTGGATGCCCAAAAATGGCTTGATAATTTTTTAGCAGAACGTTTTGAAAAGTTTGGAGTTTATGAAGACGCTATTGTAGAAAAAGAATCGGTTTTATATCATTCTGTGCTGTCACCCATGTTAAATATTGGACTTCTAACACCACAGCAAATCATTGATCAAACAATACGTGTGGGTACTACAAAAAACATTCCACTTAATTCATTAGAAGGATTTATTAGACAAATAGTGGGTTGGCGTGAATTTATTAGACTTGTTTATGAGCGCGAAGGAACAAAACAGCGCACTACCAACTACTGGAAATTTAAAAGAAAAATTCCTAAAACATTTTGGACAGGGGATACCGGAATAGCACCTATAGACAGTACTATAAAAAAGATTTTAAAAACTGGCTATGCACACCATATTGAAAGGCTCATGGTACTGGGAAATTTTATGCTCCTCTGTGAATTTGATCCGGACGAAGTGCATAAGTGGTTTATGGAAATGTTTATTGATGCTTACGACTGGGTGATGGTGCCCAATGTATATGGTATGACTCAGTTTGCCGATGGTGGGCTTATGACAACCAAGCCCTATATCAGTGGCAGTAATTACCTTATGAAAATGAGTGATTATGAAAAGGGAAGCTGGCAACCTATTTGGGATGGATTGTTTTGGCGCTTCATGCACGTACATCGCAGTTTCTTTTTACAAAATCCACGCATAGGCATGCTTGTAAAAACGTTTGATAAAATGCCAGAACAAAAAAGAGATGCGCATTTACAAATAGCTGAAAATTATTTACAATCATTAGATAAGTAAGAATATGTACACCACTTTAGATTTGGTTCAATTAATGGAAATGGAGCAGCGAAAAAGAGCGCAGTTCATCAATAGCATTAGTGGATTTAGAAGCGTTGCACTTATTGGCACTACCGATGCTAAGGGGCAAACCAATTTGGCCATATTTAGTTCTATTGTCCATATTGGTTCCAACCCACCCCTATTAAGTTTTATCATGCGCCCCGATTCTGTGGAGCGGCATACACTTACTAATATTATGGAAACCGGGTTTTATACCATCAACCATATTAATGCCGATATCTATGAAAAGGCCCATCAAACATCGGCCCGTTATCCTAAAAACGTATCAGAATTTGATGCGGCGCAGCTAACGCCAGTTTTCAAAAATGATTTTGTGGCACCTTTTGTTGCTGAAAGTCATATTCAAATAGGCATGGAATTTAAGGAGCGAATAAATATTAGCATCAATCAAACGAGTATGATTATTGGTGAAATAAAATTTGTACACTATCCTGACAACTGTTTATTGGATGATGGGTTTGTAGATATTGAAAAAGCAGGTACCATTACAAGTTCAGGTGTAGATAGTTATCATACTACCCAATTACTTCAAAAACTCGAATATGCTAAGCCTTAATAATGATCCGATAACACTATTTCCTACCAGTTATGATTTGATTGTTGAGCGTATCAATGCTATAAGTCCAATTAGGTATGCCAAAACTAGAAATTTTATTAATGGAGATGTTACCTATTTATCACCCTATATATCAAGGGGTGTAATTAGTGTTCAGCAAATTAAAGAAGCTGTTTTGCAAAAAGGATATAAGCCCTATGAAATTGAAAAGTTTTTGCAAGAACTTGCTTGGCGCGAATATTATCAGCGGGTTTGGCAAGTAAAAAAAGAATTGATCTTTACTGATTTAAAACAACCACAACCAGATTTTTTACACCATCAAATTCCTACTGCTGTTGTACATGCGTCAACGGGCATTCAGGTAATTGATGATCAAATCAATGCTTTTTATAGCACAGGATATTTGCATAACCATATCAGAATGTATTTGGCAGCTATGGTTTGTAACAACGCAAAATCACACTGGCTAACACCTGCACGTTGGATGTACTATCATTTACTTGACGGCGACCTTGCTAGTAATAGTTGTAGTTGGCAGTGGGTAGCTGGTAGTTTTTCGTCAAAAAAATATTACTGTAACCAGGAAAATATCAATAAGTATACGAGTACAAGCCAGACACACACATTTTTAGACCATAGTTATGAGCATATTGCTACAATGCCCGTCCCTAATGCATTAGAAGCCATATCCACAATCGATTTAAAAACCAATTTGCCACAAACGGAGGTTCCAAAACTTGATACGTCAAAGCCAACGCTACTTTACAATAGCTACAATTTAGATCCACTTTGGCGCGCAACAGAAAATGTAAATAGGGTGCTAGTGTTAGAACCGTCTCATTTTAATAAATATCCGGTGAGTGAAAAAGTGATGGATTTTATTATAGCACTATCAAAAAATATAGACGATATTATTGTTTATGTTGGAGAAGTGGATGCACTCATAAAGCAATATGAGGGCCTTACCATTTCAAATGTATTTATTTCAAAAGAACATCCTGCATTTGAATATTACCCAGGCATAAAAGATAACAGAGACTGGATGTTTCCAAACACCGAAGGTTATTACTCTTCTTTTTTTGGTTTTTGGAAAAAAGGAACGAGCGCCAAAAATAAAAAATAATTTATTTTTTTACGGGCGTCCATGCGCCTAGTATTTTATCATTACTATAGCCTAGCGCTTCTTGACTCGTTAATTGTTTAGACCATAAAACCCTTTTTTGAGGATTAGCGCCAGGTCCAGCGCTATTATACTCTCTATACCTTGCAGTTAACTCGTTGGCAGGATTTTTCCAATTGTTCCACCCCTCTTCAATGATGTGCTGACCCATCCAGCAGTCTAAATACGTTACACTCGCAGTTGGTGACCACGGTCTTCCAAGTGACACTTTATTGATGGCAGTATCTGCAGTTAGTTTGCAGCGTTTAAATACAAATCCAAAAGGAATAATTGAATTGGTAGATGCCGCCGTAACGTGTGAGTTTTTCTTGCTATGAATATGACAATCTTCAAAAACCGCAGTAGCGGCTCCAAAAATAAAATCGGTGGTGCCTTCTATGTAACAGTCTTTAAAATACTGCTTGACGCCATTACCACTTAAAAATAACACATCCTGAAAACCCGTCATTTTGCAATTGAAAAAACTCGCTCTATTGCCCTCTACCCTTACTGCTACGGCCTGTCCAGCGGTAAAACCAGCCTGATTGCTAAAACTGATGTTTTGTGCTTGAAAATCATTTCCATAAATAAATACTGTGGCACAGGTCCAAGTATTTAGAGTGTCACCATCGGGGGTTTTAACACCAGCATGGTTATTAAAATTGATAATCGTAGTATTTACGTCTTCACCAATGAGGGTGATGTTTGATTTACTAGCATCCACTACCAACACCTCTTGATACACCCCTGCCTTTACAAATATTTTAACTGGCTTTGTGTTACCTGAAGGGATAGTATTTAATACCTCCTGTATGCTATGGTATTTTGAAGAATTATCTTTTGAAACCGTGTATTGAAAAGATTGAGCTTTTGAGCATGTAACACAAATCACCAAACAAAAAAATAAGTATAACTTAAGCCGCATGGAAGTAAGCTTTAATTTAATAATGCCGTGACGTGGATTATTACTAATTTCGATTAATAAAGTAGTATCAATATTTAAAGATATGGTAATTAAATTACTTAAAAATAGGTCTGATATTGGTGCAGGAACAAGGGGTTCAGATTTGGGCATCGATGCACTTGAAATAGCTGCCATCAATCAAAACAACGATTTTTTTCATAGACATTTGTTTCAAGATATTGTTACGCACAATGAAACTATTTATCAAAAAAATACCAACAGCTTTGCAAAACGAATTGAACATGTAGCAGAGCAGTGTAACCGTGTTTGTGATGCGGTATCAAAAGCGCTTTTACAAAATTATTTTCCCATCGTTTTATCTGGCGATCACTCCTCTGCACTTGGTACCATTAGTGGTATTAAAAAAGCGCATCCCAATAAAAAACTGGGAGTTATTTGGATAGATGCACACGCCGATATGCATTCACCTTACACTTCGCCTTCAGGAAATATTCATGGCATGCCACTTGCGGCAGCACTAGGTTTAGACCATGTGCACATTCAAGTAAATAAAATTTCTGATGACACAATTAGCCATTGGAATGTTTTAAAAAGTATTGGCATCAACGGCCCTAAATTAACTCCCAATAACTTAGTTTATTTTGGTTTAAGAGATTTTGAACTCGCGGAAAAGCAAGTTATTGAAGAAGCGTCTATTTCAAATTATACAGTGGAGCAGCTTCGTGAAAATGGGTTACAAAAAACGATTGCGGCGATTATTAAAAAGTTCGAAGACGTTGATGAATTATACATTTCATTTGATGTAGATTCTATGGATTGTGATCAAATATCTTATGGCACTGGCACACCTGTAAAATCTGGTTTTTTACCAGACGAAATAAATCAAATCCTCGAACAATTGATTTCTACCCAAAAAGTTGTTTGTTTAGAAATTGCCGAAATAAATCCTTTGCTAGATAATAAAGGCAATAAAATGGCAGAAACCGCTTTTCAAATTCTTTCTAATTTTGAACAACAATTAACTGTTTTATAATGACTACTCAGGATCTTAATAACACCTCGTATTATATCGCATTAGAAGAAAAGTATGGTGCCCATAATTATCATCCTTTACCCGTTGTTATCGAAAGAGGACAAGGTGTATACTTATATGATGTAGAAGGCAAGCAGTACTTCGACTTTTTGAGTGGTTATTCGGCCGTTAATCAAGGGCATTGTCATCCGGACATTATAAATGCTATGGTGGAGCAGGCATCAAAGCTTACGCTGACGTCTAGGGCTTTTTATAACAATCAACTAGGTGAATATGAACAGTTTATAACACAGTATTTTGGTTACCAAAAAGTGTTACCCATGAATACCGGTGTAGAGGCTGGAGAAACAGCTGTGAAGCTTGCTAGGCGTTGGGCTTATGAGAAAAAAGGGGTAGCGCCAAACGAAGCAGTTATATTATTTCCAGAAGGTAATTTTTGGGGTAGAACCATTGCGGCGATTTCTAGTTCATCAGATCCAAGTAGTTATAAAAATTTTGGCCCCTTTGTTCCTGGGTTTCAGCAAATACCATATAATAATATAGATGCATTAGCAACAGCACTTCAAAATAAAAATGTTGCTGCATTTATGGTTGAGCCTATTCAGGGAGAAGCAGGGGTTATTGTTCCAGACGAAGGTTATTTAAAAGCTGCTTATGATTTGTGCAAAGCGTACAACGTACTTTTCATAGCGGATGAAATTCAAACTGGCCTTTGTAGAACAGGAAAATTATTAGCTTCTGATTATGATAGTGTTCGTCCAGATATTTTAATGCTAGGAAAAGCCTTGAGTGGTGGTGTTATGCCCATCAGTGCTGTTTTATGTGATGATACGATTATGGATACCATAAAGCCCGGAGAACATGGCAGCACTTTTGGCGGTAATCCACTAGCTTGTGTGGTAGCAGTGGCAGCACTTAAAGTGTTACGTGATCAAAATTTAGCAGCTAATGCACAGGAAATGGGTGTTTTATTTAGATCAGAATTAGAAAAAATAAATTCACCATTTATAAGCATGGTGAGAGGCAAGGGTCTTTTAAATGCGATTGAAGTTATACATCAAAACCCAAATGCAGCTTGGGAATTTTGTTTGGTATTAAAAGAAAATGGGCTACTTGCTAAACCTACACACGGAAACAAAATAAGATTTGCACCACCGCTCATTATAACACGTGATCAAGTTTTAGAAAGCATAGCTATTATTCAAAAATCTTTGAATCAATTTTTAGCTGCGTAAGATTACCAGCAGTTAAAAAATGCTTATTTACAAGTAGTTCCGTCGGTAAAGTGTACTTTATTAATGACTATAATTAATTTCGATGCATTTTTAATTTTTGGTGCCCGAACTAAAGATTTTTTAAAACCAGATTGAATTGGATCAATTAGATCAGAGGCATTAAATGAATCGGTTTCGGTTTTGATATAATCTCCGTTATTATTTATGTAATAGGTTGTCCAATAAATTCCGTCAACAGTTTTGTTTGAGTTATTTTTAAACTCAGCAGTATAGCCAACTAAGTATCCAAAACTTATGAGTTTTGAAATATCGGTAACTTCTATCTTGCAAATACCTTTGCTATCTTGGCTATATGAATAGATTGAAATGAGACCAAAGAGTAGTAACCAAAATATTCTTTTCATTATATATGGTTTTTAAGCAATATATAAATTTATTTTTAATAAAAAAATTTAGCGGTGTTAAAAAAATCTTATTTACTTATTAAATAAATTTACCGCATCATTTCATACACATAATTTAGCCGGTCTGGTTCGTTGTAATACGCAATCATTTCTTCGCCTACTTTTTTTGCACCTAATTTTTCAATCGCAATTTGCGATCTAATATTTTGTGCACCAATATGAAAAATCACTTTTTCAATGTAGATAAAAGCGTAGTTTAACATAAGTGTTTTCACTTGCTTATTGATGCCCTTTCCCCAGCAGTCTCTGCTAAAAAAGGTATAACCAATTTTTATTTCACTGTCAAGAGGCTTATGATCGTAAAACCTACTGGATCCAAGGGTTTTACCGGTGTCTACGTCTCTAACAATAAATGCGCCACCCGATGCTAGAGCGCCTTCAAAAAAAGATTCAAAAACATCTTTTTGATATCTATTTGGATTAGGATGCTGTTCCCATATAAGCGGATCCGATGCAGCCGCATAAAGTTCATCGAAATGAAATGATTGAAGTGGCTCCAACCGAATTAAATGATTGCTTAAATGATTAGGTTGCAAATTCATGTATCTAAAAATACCAATTAATTGAGTATAAATTGTGCGCCAAGGGTTGCAAAGCGAAATCCTTGTTTTTCTACAGAATTTCTTTGTGGGCTTGTATTGTTATGTGCTGGATTGGTGTGGTTTAAATGAATAAAGTAAATTTTTTGTTTGACAGAAAGCGGCTCATCTTTAAAGAGGGATATACTTTCACTTATAAACGGGTGTGGTACATCCCCAATGGGTCTATTTATTTCTCCATCTTCAAAAAATGTACCATCAATAAATGCAAAGTCTACAGCTTTTACTTCTGTGACGATATTTTTTTGCCAAAGTTTCCATTTGTCTATGTCAGGGATATAAAGGGCTGACTTTTTCGCGCCAATAATTTTATATCCTACTGTTTCGGAAAATTCATCTCTATGCGGAACAACAATGGGTATCACAATAAGCGAGCTGTCTAACGTAATTGGGGCCTCGGATTGTATGGCCTTTAAGTCAATATTACCAAGCGTTACAAGTTGGCTCCAGGGCCCGTTATTGGTTAAATAGCTGATAAATCTTGGCATGGCGTAAACAGGTATTTTACCAGCATTCATGCCTTCTCTACCAACATACATCAGACCCGTATAATGCCCACTGTGCGCATGTGTCAGAAAAATGCCATCAATACTTGTAACACCATTTGTTTTTGATAGGCGTTCAAATTGAGCCGTTATATCTGGTGTGGCATCAAACAAATAGTTCTTTTTATTTTTTGTATCTGTAACACCAAGGCTCGAAACAAAAAACCTATGTTTTAAATTCTTACAACAACTTTTTTGACACCCCAATTGAGGCTTTCCCGCATCTTGTGTGGTGCCAAGTACAACAAGGGTTTGAGCCTTTGTACCCAATAAAAAAAATAAAGAAAAAGTTATAATAATGATGCGCTTCATATGTATATTGAATATAGAGATTTCTCTACTTTTTTGACCCTATTTCGTTCATATTAATAAAAACTTGCTTAACATTACCATGTTTGTAAAAAGAGGCAATATTTAAGTATATTGTTAATCAAAATTAAGGGTCAAAATAGGACAATATTTAAGGCATGGCAATAAACGCACCAACTAATAGTAATAATGGTATAGGCAATCAAGCATCTAATTGGCTCTATCCATTTATTCTTGTAACAAGCTTATTTTTCTTTTGGGGCTTTGTGCATAATCTAGATCCTATTTTAATACCGCATTTGCGTAAATCTTTCAGGTTAAATGATTTACAATCATCGCTGATTGACTCATCGGTATTTATCGCCTATTTTGCAATGGCGCTACCAGCCGGATATGTAATGCGTAAGTATGGGTATAAATCCGGAATAGTTGGTGGACTTTTATTGTTTGCACTAGGTTGCTTTTTATTTTTACCCGCTGCCGATACCCATCAGTATATTTATTTTTTGGGTGCACTTTTTATCATTGCGAGTGGATTGACTTTTTTAGAAACGGCGGCTAATCCATACGCTACTATTATTGGTCCTCCCGAAACTGCAACGCGTCGATTAAATTTTGCGCAATCATTTAATGGGCTTGCTGCCATGGTAGCGCCTATTATTGGCGGTCAATTTATTTTATCTGGTACAGAAATGTCTGATGAAGCATATGCACAATTATCTCCCGAAGCGCTTAATAATTATTTAACGACCGAAGCACAAAGTGTAAAAATGCCCTACCTTGTTTTAGGTATTCTTGTTTTACTTGTAGCTGTTTTATTTATGGTATCCAAGCTCCCTGATGTAAAAGAAGGGGACGACAATACCGCCGGTAACAATCCGTTAAAAGCCTTTAGACATAGGCATTTGACATGGGCCGTTGTTGCACAGTTTTTCTATGTTGGCGCACAGGTTTGTGTGGGAAGTTTTTTTATTAAAATGGCGAGAACGGGTGCAGGCATGGATGAAAAAACGGCCGCACAATATTTAGGATGGGGTTATGGTGCTGCATTTATGCTGGGCAGATTTGTAGGCACTTTTTTAATGGGTAAGTTTGCTTCCGAAAAATTATTAAGCACGTATGCACTCATCAATATTGTTTTATCTGCGGTAGCAATTTTTGGATCAGGCATTGTTGTTGTCTATGCACTTATTGCTATTGCATTTTTTATGTCTATCATGTTTCCTACCATTTTTTCATTGGGTATTAAAGAAGTAGGTGCCGATACAAAAATGGCATCCAGTTTAATTGTGATGTCAATTGTTGGTGGCGCATTATTGCCTCCAGTACTTGGTGTTATTTCTGATGCCACCGGTAGTATACAAAATGGGTATATTGTTCCACTTCTTTGTTTTGTTGTAGTGTTTTTGTTTGCAACCAAAGGATATAAAGTAAAATCTGTATAGTACCCATGACTACTGTGCCACCAAAAAGATTAGTGATAGAGATGCACCCTAAAGACAATGTGTTGGTGGCGCTCACTCAATTAGCCCAAGGGCAGGTTGTGGAATATCGTGATGAGCAGTATACTATTTTGGAACCCATCCAAAGCAAGCATAAATTTTATACCACAGATTTAGCAAAAGGCGCTTCTGTGTTTATGTACGGCGTTTTAGTTGGCACTACCCAACAAGATGTTGCTAAGGGAAGCCTTGTCACTACGGCTAATTTAAAGCATGCTGCAGAGCCTTATGCATACCGTGAAACAAATTTTTCATGGGAAAAGCCGGATGTATCTGGGTTTGCCAATAAAACTTTCAACGGTTTTGTAAGATCCAATGGTCAGGTGGGAACAGCCAATTATTGGTTATTTATTCCTACCGTTTTTTGTGAAAACAGAAATTTAGATGTTATTAAAGAGGCGCTGCATCACAAACTAGGTTATGCGGTGAGTGATAAATATAGCAAGTATACACAGTCGCTTTTAGAGGCCTACGAAAAAGGAGAATCTGTTTCTTCTATACATTTTACGCCTAGTAATACACCACAACAGAACAGAGTATTTAAAAATATTGATGGCATTAAATTTTTAAACCATAATGGTGGTTGTGGCGGAACAAGAGCAGATGCTGCCACATTAAGTGCCTTACTTGCTTCTTATGCCAATCATCCAAACGTAGGTGGGATAACGGTTTTAAGCCTTGGTTGTCAACATTTACAGGTAGAAGATTTTAAAAATGACATTCATAAATTAGCGCCGAATTTTGATAAACCGCTTTATATTTTTGAACAGCAACAATCAGAAAGCGAAGAAGAACTCATCGCATCAGCGATTAGAAAAACATTTGAAGGCCTTATTACCATCAATCAATTTGAAAGACAACCTGCACCATTAAGTGCACTTACACTCGGCGTTAAATGTGGTGGTAGTGATGGGTTTAGCGGCGTATCTGCGAACCCGGCTGTAGGTTATGCTTCAGATTTATTAGTGGCGCTTGGTGGTAAAGTATTGTTAGCTGAGTTTCCAGAATTATGTGGCGCAGAGCAGGATTTAATTGACAGGTGTGAGAGCGCATCTTCTGCCGGTAAATTTATAGACCTCATGCGCAGTTATGATGCACTGGCGCATAAAGTGGGTTCGGGATTTCATATGAACCCTTCTCCAGGAAATATTAAAGATGGACTTATAACCGATGCCATCAAAAGCGCAGGGGCGGCAAAAAAAGGAGGCACTTCTCCAGTTGTAGATGTGTTAGATTACACAGAGCCAGCAACAAAACCTGGACTTAGCCTTGTATGTACGCCAGGTAATGACGTAGAAGCTACTACAGGTAAGGCTGCAGCAGGCGCTACCCTGATTTTATTTACCACCGGTCTTGGTACACCAACGGGTAACCCGGTATGTCCAGTGATTAAAGTGGCTACCAATTCATCTCTTGCAAAAAGAATGAAGGACATCATTGATATCGATTGTGGACCTATCATTAGTGGTGAAAAAACAATTGAACAAATGGGGGTAGAAATTTTAGAATATTGCATTAAAGCAGCTAGTGGAGAAGTTACTCCCAAAGCGGTGCTTTTAAATCAAGATGATTTTATACCGTGGAAGCGCGGTGTTTCTTTATAATTATTTTTTATGTTTTCATTAGTTAATAAAAAAGCAGTTATCACCGGCGGTGGTAGTGGCATTGGAAAAGCAATCGCCGTAACATTTGCAGCACAAGGTGCATCGGTGCATGTGTTAGAACTAACTACAGAGGCAGGCGCAGATACAGCTGCTACTATTAAAGCAGCTGGTGGACAGGTAACGGTACATGCTTGTAATGTGGCTAGTAAAGAAGAAGTGGCCGCTGTTTTTGCAAGCATTGGTCAACTAGATATTTTGGTAAACAATGCTGGTGTTGCGCATATTGGTAAAGCTGACACGACACCTGAAGCTGACTTTGACAGGGTCATGTCTATCAATGTTAAAGGGGTGTACCAGTGCATAGCTGCGGCTATACCAGGATTTCGTGCCAACGGGCGCGGTGTTATTATTAACATGGCTTCTATTGCTGCATGGGTAGGACTAGCAGACCGATTTGTTTACTCTACTGCAAAAGGTGCTGTTATGGCCATGACACTTTCTGTTGCCAAAGATTATATGCACGAAAATATTAGGTGCAATTCTATTTCTCCAGCGCGTGTACACACACCGTTTGTGGATGGATTTATTGCAAAAAATTATCCGGGCAAAGAAAAAGAAATGTTTGAAAAATTATCTGCTTCACAACCCATCGGTAGAATGGGAGAGCCTAACGAAGTAGCAGCGCTCGCACTTTATTTAGCCAGCGATGAAGCTTCATTTATTACAGGTTGTGATTATCCAATAGATGGCGGATTTATAAAACTTAATAATTAATATTTAGAAGAAAAATAGCAAGCAATGAAATTAATTAGATTTGGAAATGAAGGACATGAAAAACCGGGTATCATTATAAATGACACATGGTATGATGTATCGGGTGTGGTAACAGATTACAACGAAGCGTTTTTTGCAAATAACGAAATAGAAAAAATTAAATCTGCTATTGCTGCGGGCACATCTTTTCCTGTTGTAGAACCTTCTATCAGACTGGGTTCTGTTGTAGCGAGGCCTTCAAAAATTATTTGTATTGGCCTTAACTATGTAGACCACTGTTTAGAAACCAATGCTCCTATTCCAACCGAACCGGTTTTATTTTTTAAATCTACTACTGCATTATGTGGTCCAAATGACCATGTTGTTATTCCAAAAAATAGTGTAAAAACAGATTGGGAAGTAGAACTTGCTTTTGTGATTGGTAAAAAAGCTTCTTATGTAGAAGAAGCAGATGCACTCGATTATGTTGCAGGTTATTGCCTTCATAATGATTATAGCGAAAGAGAATTTCAATTAGAAAGAGGTGGACAGTGGGCTAAAGGAAAAGGTTGCGACACATTTGCACCGCTCGGACCCTTTTTAGCAACACCTGATGAAATCGCAGACGTTAACAATTTAAAAATGTGGTTAACAGTAAACGGTAAAACCTATCAAAATAGTAATACGTTAAACCTCGTGTTTAAAATACCTTTTTTGGTGCACTACTTAAGCCAGTTTATGACCCTATTACCGGGTGATGTTATTAGCACAGGAACCCCTCCTGGCGTAGGTTTGGGCATTAAGCCAGAGCCAGTTTATGTAAAAGCGGGCGATGTTATTGAATTAGGCATCGAAGGATTAGGCACTAGTAAGCAAACAGCGGTTGCTTACACAAAAAAATAAAAACATGGCAGCACAACAATACTTTTTAGCACTAGATTTAAAAGAGGATCCGGCACTCATAGAGGAGTATAAAGCTTACCATCAAAACGTGTGGCCAGAAATTATTGAAAGCATTAAAACTGCTGGTATTACCTGTTTGGATATTTATTGTGTAGCCAACCGTTTATTTATGGTATTAGAAGCAAATGAAAATTTTTCTTTTGAAGCCAAGTCGGCGGCGGATGCTGCAAACGAAGTGGTTCAAAAATGGGAAACACTCATGTGGACTTATCAACAAGCCATGCCAGGATCAAAGCCTGGAGAAAAATGGGTCTTATTAGAAAAAATATTTACACTTCCTCAATAAAATAATATGGAACTAAGACTTTCAAATAAAGTAATTGTTGTGTCGGGTGGCGCTAAAGGCATCGGTTATGGCATTGCTAAGGTATTAGCAAAGGAAGGCGCAACGGTTTGTATTATTGGGCGCAGTGCTGCTGATAATAAAGTAGCTGTAGATGCCCTTATAGCTAATGGCGGTAAAGCATTTGCTGTTGAAGCTGAATTAACAGATCCAAATGCTTGTAAACAGGCGGTTGATACCGTGCTTGCAACTTATGGTACCATTGATGGACTTGTCAATAATGCCGGTGTTAACGATGGCGTGGGTTTAGAGAACGGAAGCTATGAAGGTTTTATCGCGTCGCTTCATAAAAATTTAGTGCACTATTATTTATTAGCGCATCATGCATTACCTGCATTAAAAAAATCTAAAGGCGCGATTGTAAATATTGGTTCTAAAACCGCCGAAACGGGTCAGGGAAACACATCTGCGTATGCAGCATCTAATGGCGGCAGAAACGCGTTAACAAGAGAGTGGGCAGTAGAGTTATTAAAATATGGCATTCGTGTAAATGCTGTTATTGTTGCCGAATGCTTTACGCCACTCTATGAAACTTGGATTCAAACATTTGATAATCCTTCCGAAAAATTAGCAAGTATCACCGCTAAAATTCCATTAGAAAACCGAATGACCACCGATATAGAAATTGCAAATATGGTTGCGGTATTACTTTCTGAAGTTTCAAGTCATACCACTGGACAACTGATACATGTAGATGGTGGATACACACATCTAGACAGAGCACTTTTATAGACATATTATTTTGGATACCTAAATTTCTCCGAATGAATTTTAAAAAAATCGTTTTTGTTAGTTGCCTTGTTACACTGCAACTAACTGTAGTTGTGCGCGCACAAGATTGGTTAATTGACGCTTCACCTTACAAAGCAAACATCACGCAAAAGGGCACTGCCATTGAACTTAACAATGGTCTCGTACGAAGAAGGTTTACCATTGGTGCCAATTTTGCCTGTACCGATTATACCAATCTAGCCAACCAACAACAACTGTTACGTGCCATTAAACCGGAGGCTCGTATTGTATTTGATGGTCAGCTTTATAATGTGGGTGGACTGGTAGGTCAAAAAGAAAATGGATACATTTTACCAGGCCTTGCCGACACTTTAAAAGCCGGCGCAAACGATTTCAAATATGTTTCTCATAAAATAGGGTCACTTCAACCATTTTTAAAATGGAAAAATAAAAGCTGGGCACACCACTCAGCAGCGCCAACGGGTAAAGAATTAATTGTTACATACGCACACCCGACTCAAAAACTAAATGGCATAATAGTAGAAGTGCATTATGAACTCTACGATCATTTGCCACTCATTGTTAAATGGGTGTCTATTCTAAATTCATCTGCAACGCCACACGCACTTGACAGGGTAGTTAATGAAGTGCTAGGGCTTGTAGAAGAAGAAAGTGCGGTAGTAGGATCCCCAGAAGAAATGAAAAAACAACATGGTATTTATGTTGAAACAAATTATGCGTTTAACAATGCTATGCGTTATGATATCAGTGATCAAACTACACACTGGAAAACAGATTCGGTATATACCTCTCAAGTAAATTACAATTATCAAACCCCTTGCCTTTTAGAAATATATCCCGAAAAAGCTCCTGGTATTGACTTACAGCCTAATGAACTATTTAAATCGGTGCGTACGCACGAACTGCTCATGGATAGTTACGATAGACAGCGTAGGGGCCTTATGATTCGAAAAATGTATACAGCAGTTGCACCATGGACTGCGCAGAATCCCATTTTCATGCACCTTGTTAGTAAAAATGATACGGAAGTAAAAACAGCGATTGATCAGTGCGTAGCTACTGGATATGAAGCCGTGATTTTAAGTTTTGGTAGTCACTTAAATATGGAAGATACCACACAAAAAAATATACAACGCTGGAAAGAACTAACTGATTATGCGCATGCGCGTGGCATCATGTTAGGTGGTTATTCACTTTTTAGTAGTAGACGTATTTCTGATGCTGACGATGTAGTGGATATAAAAACTGGAAAGCCGGGTGGCGCATTTTTTGGAAACGCACCATGCTTTGGAAGCAAGTGGGGCCTCGCTTACAGAGAAAAAATAAAAAACTTTTTTGATAAAACTGGATTTGATATTTGGGAAAACGATGGTCCTTATCCTGGCGACGTTTGCGCATCTACCACACATCCAGGACACAAGGATTTTAATGATTCGCAGTGGCGTCAGATGGAAATTCAAAAAGAGCTGTACCGCTGGTTAAATGAAAGAGGTGTGTATATCAATGCACCCGATTGGTATTTTTTAGATGGCACGCATAAAATTGCAATTGGCTACCGCGAAGTAAATTTTTCATTACCACGCGAGCAACAACGCATTTTAAATAGACAAAATATTCATGATGGTACCATCGAAAAAACAGGCTCAATGAGTTGGGGTTTTGTACCATTAACCAATTACCAGGGTACTGATCCAAGAGCTGTGCTAGAGCCACTTTCGGAGCATTTAGCCGATTATGAACAACTCATGATTCAGTATTATGGCGCAGGTGTTCAGGCTTGTTACAGAGGCCCTAGACTATACGATACAGAAATTACTCGCCAAATGGTTGCGCGTACCATTAACTGGTATAAGAAATACCGCTCTATACTCAATGCAGATATGATTCAGCTCAGAAGGGCCGATGGCAGAGATTGGGATGGTCTTATTCACGTAGACCCTAGTTCAAAACAAAAAGCGCTTGGTATGTTGTACAATCCAACCAAAGAAAAAATTACTAGAACCATACCAGTACCTCTTTATTATACAGGCTTGACAACTAATGCAACCCTGGCAATCAAAGACGACATGACAACTGCAAAAAAATACACACTAAATAGAAATCATGAGCTCATGCTTACTGTTACGATCGATCCAGAAAGTTATACCTGGTTCACCATTCAATAATTCATCTATTTTATGCAACCATTCAGCTAACTTTTTTGGAAATTGACCAATTATTTAGGAAATTACCCGTTACAAAATCACCATTTATGAAAAAATTCTTTTCCGCATTTACATTTCTTGTAATTGCTCTTTGCACAAGTGCGCAAAACATTGACATTGCGAAGCATTTTAAAGGTTTAAAACCAAGAAGCATTGGTCCTGCTGGTATGAGTGGACGTGTTACTGCGATTGATGCGGTGTGGTCTAACCCTAATATTATTTATTTGGGAACGGCTAGTGGCGGCGTTTGGAAATCTGAAAATGGCGGTGCTAGTTGGACATCTATTTTTGATGAACAACCTATTTTAAATATTGGTTCTGTCGCAATTACACAAAGTAATCCAAGTATTGTTTGGGCAGGAACAGGAGAAGGTAATCCAAGAAATTCTGTGAGTTTAGGAGAAGGTATTTATAAAAGTTTAGATGGTGGTAAAACATGGAAGTGTATGGGCCTAGAAAAAACTAGAAACATCCACCGCATCATTATTGATCCAACAAATCCGGATGTTGTATACGCTGGTGTTATTGGTAATCCATTTGTTCCACATCCAGAAAGAGGATTATACAAAACAACAGATGGTGGTCAAACATGGAAAATTATTTTACACACCAATGATAGCAGTGGTGTAGGTGATATGGTGATGGATCCAGTAAATCCAAACAAGTTATTTGTAAACATGTATCAACACCAAAGAACGCCATGGAGCTTACAAGGCGGTGGAAAAGGAAGTGGATTTTATGTTACCTATGATGGTGGTAAAACATTTAAAAAATTAGGAAAAGAAGATGGTTTACCTGACGGAAACCTAGGCCGCATAGGTATTACAGTGGGTCGTAACGATCCAAACAGGGTATATGCACTTGTAGAAGCAACAAAAAATGGTTTATATAAATCAGAAGATGGTGGATTAAAATGGGAGCTTGTAAATAGTGATCCAACGGTTGTTACAAACCGTGCATTTTATTTTCAGGACATCGCTATTGATCCAACCAACGAAAACAGATTGTACAATATCAATCAAATGATTACAGTGAGTGAAGACGCTGGTAAAACATTTAAATCAGTGATTCCTTACAGCGGTATTCATCCGGATCACCACGCTTGGTGGATTCATCCACAAAACGGAAATTTTATTATTGATGGTAATGATGGTGGTATTGGAATTTCAAGAGACCGTGGTAAAACATGGCAGTTTGATGAGAAATTACCACTTGGACAATTTTATCATATCAATGTAGATAATAAAATTCCTTACAATGTAATGGGTGGTTTACAAGATAACGGAAGCTGGCATGGTCCTGCATACGTTTGGGTAAACAGCGGTATTAGAAATGCATATTGGCAAGGTGTTGGTGGTGGTGATGGTTTTGATGTGGTTCCAGATGCAGAAGATGCAAACTGGGTATATAGCATGAGCCAAGGCGGAGCAGTGGGCCGTTATAATTTAGCAACGGGTGAAGAGTGGAGCATTCGTCCTCCAAGTCCAGCACCAGGTGTTCGTCAGCGTTTTAATTGGAACGCAGCAATTGCTCAAGATCCTTTTGATAAAAAAACAATCTATTACGGTTCTCAATTCGTAAACAAGAGTATCGATAAGGGCGCTTCATGGACACAAATTTCTGATGATCTAACAACGCGCGACAGTGCAAAAATGGATCAGTCTAATAATGGAGGCTTAAACGTAGACATTACTGGAGCTGAAAATTATTGCACGATTATTTGTATCGAACCTTCTGCAAAACAACAAGGTGTTATTTGGGCAGGTACCGATGATGGTAACGTTCAATTAACGCAAGATGGTGGAAAAACATGGACTAACTTTAGAGGTAAAATCCCTGGAATGCCGCTTGGGGCATGGGTTCCACAAATTCGTGCTTCTCGTTTTAATGCAGGAGAAGCTTTTGTAGTGGCCAACGATTACAGAAGAGGCAATATGAAGCCAACTGTTTTTAGAACCACCGACTTTGGTAAAACATGGACTAATATTCTAGAAGATAAAAAAGTGATTGGCTATGCACTTTGTGTATTACAAGATCCAACACAACCTAATTTAATTTTTGTTGGTACCGAGCAAGGCTTATGGATTAGTCTTGATAACGCCGCAACATTCCAACAATTTAAAAATGATTATCCTTCAGTTTCTACCTACGATTTAGCGATTCAAGAAAGAGAAAACGATTTAGTCATTGCAACTTTCGGTAGAGCTATTTATATTTTAGATGATATAGGTGGCTTAAGAAAAGCAGCTGCTAATATGGGTAAAGTATTTTCAAATAAAGTAACTGTATTTAATGCGCCAGCTGGTTACCAAGCACACCGTAAAAACGCAATGGGTATCGAGTATAGCGTTTGGGGTACCTACGAAGGTGAAAATAAAAGAGCTGGATTACCAATTAGTTTTTATGTAAATAAAGCTGCATCTGATACTGGTAAAAATGCTATCGGAGACACCGCTATGCTTCGTTTTTATGATGCTAGCAATACACTTGTAAGAACCATTCGTACAAAAACAGATTCTGGTTATAATAGATATTTCTGGGGTATGGAAGGTCGTGGACTTCGTGCAAGTGGCGGTGGTGGAAGAGGTGGTAGAATGGGCGGCGGCGCTGGATTTGGCGGTGGTGCACCTCAAGAAGCACCAGGTTTACCAGTGGATCCAGGAACTTATAAAGTAGTCGTAAGTGTTGGTCGTAATTTTTCTGATAGCACCATGCTTGTTGTAAATGATGATCCATTTGCACCAACTTCTAAGGAAGTGCGTGACGCCATCAGAAAAGCAAATGCACGTCTAGATAAAACCACCGAAAAACTAAATACGTTAAATGAGCGTATGACAGAAGCAGATGGTATCATTGCTAAAATTGAAGCCAACCTAAGAGATATGGATAAAAAAGCAGCAGATACCATTCGCAAAACTGTAACAGCTGCTAAGGATGAATTAAAAGCGATTAGAGAAATGCTTAATGGCAAACCACAAACCAAACAAGGTTACGGAAACATTCCTCAAGTAACAGTAAGCAGTGTTTTTGGTGAGGCTAGAATGACAGTGATGGGTAAGCCGGTAGCACCTGGTGCACAAGAAGACAGACTTATTGCATTTGCTGAGCAAAAAGTTGGCGAAGTAATAACACGAGCCAATAAGTTTTTTGATGGTACATGGAAAACATTGAGAACACTTGCAGAAGCGGCGCCTGTTAAAATCTTCAAAGACTACAAAACAATCGAATAAATAAATTTTAATACCCCAATATTTTTACAATCATAACTAGCAACCAATTATGAGTTCATTAGCACTATCAGATAAAATTGTTTTTGTACTTTATTTTTTAATAGTTGCTAGTTATGGTTATTGGGTGTACCGAAAAAAGAAAGATACCGTATCGGCGTCTCAAGATTTTTTTTTAGCCGAAGGATCGCTTACCTGGTGGGCTATTGGAGCCTCATTAATTGCCTCTAATATTTCTGCAGAGCAGTTTATTGGGATGAGTGGCGAAGGCTTTTTTGTGGGTGTTGCTATTGCAGCCTACGAATGGATAGCGGCACTTGGGTTAATCATTATCGCTGTTTGGTTCATACCTATTTATTTGAAGAACAAGATTTACACGATGCCTCAGTTTTTAAAAACGAGGTATAACGAATCTGTGGCGCTTGTAATGGCTATATTTTGGTTGCTGTTGTATGTGTTTGTAAACTTTACTTCTATTTTGTATTTAGGCGCCGTTGCCATCAATGGACTATTAGGTGGCGATTATTTACACCTCGTAATGATTGGACTTATGCTGATGGCGCTTATTATTACACTTGGGGGCATGAAAGTAATTGGATACACCGATGTAATTCAGGTTGCCGTTTTAATTATTGGTGGTTTTGCAACCGTGTACATGGCATTAGAAATTGTAGATCAACGTATCAATCATGTAGTGGATGGCAGCGCACTAGCAGGATTTAATACCTTGCTATCACAAGCCCCAGAACACTTCCATTTAATTTTACCAAAACCCAATAATACTGATATGAGTGCTGCTGGGCAGTTGGCAAGAGATAAGTATATTATTTTACCTGGCATTGCCATGTATTTTGCAGGCCAATGGATCTTGAATTTAAATTATTGGGGCTGTAATCAGTACATCACACAACGCGCACTTGGCGCACAATTAGAAACGGCAAGAAAAGGGATCTTGTTTGCTGGCTTCATGAAATTATTTATGCCTGTTATTGTAATGCTTCCGGGTATTGCAGCATTTGTACTTTATAAAAATGGTCAGTTAGCAGGTTTTGAAGGTGGGAAAGACGGCGCTTACTCTGCGATACTTGCATTTTTACCGGCTGGCTTAAAAGGACTAGCGATTGCTGCACTCACTGCTGCGATTGTAGCATCACTAGCAGGTAAGGCAAATAGTATTTCAACCATTTTTACTTTAGATATTTACAAAAAATACATCAACCAACATGCCGACGAAAAAAAGTTGGTATGGACAGGCCGTTTAACCGTATTTATTTCAATGGTTATTGCCGTTATATTTACTTGGAAAGATTTATTGGGTATCGGTGGCGAAGGTGGATTTACATTTATTCAAAAATACACTGGCTTTATTAGCCCGGGTGTATTTGCCATGTTTATATTAGGATTTTTCTGGAAGCGCACCACTGGTGCAGCTGCTATGACAGGTTTAATTACTGGATTTTTATTAGCTATATTTTTTAATAGTTATGCAATTCCACTTTTTGGAACAGAAAACATCATGTATACCGCGTACCTGAATAAAAGCGGCGCTTATGAAATTCCATTTTTAATAAATATGGGTTGGTCATTTGTACTTACAATAATTATCATGGTGATCGTAAGTATGGCAGGTCCTAAAGTAAACCCTAAAGCATTTGAAATTGATGCAAGCATGTTTAAGGTAAGCAAATCAACACTGGTGCTGATCGTAATCATACTGATGCTCTTAAGTGCCTTATACGTTAAATTCTGGTAAGCTTATCTAACATCTTTTGCGCAGCCGCAACCGCCTTTCCGCTGATAGCCAGGCTTTAAAACGCTGCAAGAAGAGGCCATAACAGCCATCACAAGGGTGATGATAATAATTTTAAGTAGACTGTATTTCATAATTGAATACTAAATTACGTAAAAATTTAGCCATTTACCATCAAAACAGAGGCGCCCATACAACGAATTTTAATTGCCCCACTCGATTGGGGACTTGGACATGCCTCTAGATGTGTGCCTATTATCCATGATTGTATTGAAAAAGGCCACATAGTTACTATTGCTGCTGATGGCCCTCAAAAAAAATTATTACAATATTATTTCCCCAATAACACCTATGTAAAGGCACCAAAATATAATATCCGGTATAGCAAAAAAGCTTGGTGGCTCCCTGTTGTTTTATTTTTTCAATTACCTAAAATTGCTATCGCTATTTACAAAGAACACCGCTGGTTACAAGCGCATGTAACAGCGTTTGATCAAGTGATATCAGATAATAGGTATGGATTATTCAATAGTCAATTGACAACTACTTTTATTACCCATCAATTGATTGTTAAAGCGCCATTTAAGTGGGCGGAAAACATTATTCAAAAACTACAGTACTATTTTATTAATAAATTTTCGGAATGCTGGGTTCCTGACACGCTTGATTTCCCTGGCTTTGCAGCGGATTTGTCTCACCCTGCTGTCATGCCAAATATACCGGTAACTTATATTGGTCCACTAAGCCAGTTTAGTGTTTTACAAAAGGCATCCAATACTGCACCACCAATAAAATATAAATTTTGTTTTTTATTATCAGGTCCAGAGCCACAACGAACGATGCTACAAAATTTAATAGAATCTGGGGCAGCAGGTTTACATGAACCTTCCATACTAATAGAAGGAAGGCCTTCCGATTTACCCAATCATTATCAAATAAAAGAGTCGCTGACCAGACTGCGTTATGCGCGTGGTCAAGATTTGCTAGACATCATTATGCAGTCTGAATATATTGTGTGCCGCAGTGGATATTCTACAATCATGGAATTATTACCGCTACACAAAAAAATGATATTAGTTCCCACGCCCGGTCAAACAGAGCAGGAGTATTTAGCCTCATCGTTAGCTAGTCGTCAAATGGCTGTAATGACTCATCAGGCTTCATTTGACCTTAACACACTTAATGATAACGCAGACAAGCATTGCTTTATATTTGCCACATGAATTCAAAAACAAAGGCACATCTTGCTGTATTAATTGCCAATTTAATTTTTGGAGCTGGGTACGCGGTTATAAAAACAATTACGCCCGCTTATTTAGCGCCCTATTCTTTAAATGTAGTGCGTGTGGTGGTGAGTCTTGTATTATTTTGGTCTTTGTTATTATTCAAGCCATCAAAAGTATCTATCGATAAAAAAGATATTCCCTTATTTATACTTTGTGGTATCACAGGTGTAGCCATCAATCAAATTATGTTTGTAAAAGGATTGGCATTAACATCGGCGATTCATAGTTCTTTACTTTCATTAGCAACACCAATATTTATTACCATTATTGCCATTTGGCTAATTGGCGAAAAATTTAGTATCAATAAATTGATTGGCTTATTGCTTGGTATTGGGGGTGCCACTTTACTCGTACTTATTAAAGATGGTCAATCAAATAATGGCAGTAGTTTACTTGGTGATTTGTTTATTCTTATCAATGCTATTTCTTATGCATTTTATATGGTGCTCGTAAAACCACTTATGGAAAAATACAATGCACTCCATGTATTACGCTGGGTATTTACATTTGGCAGCATTTTTATTTTACCTATCGCAGTTCCTGATTTTGTAGCCACCGATTGGTCTTTGTTTGGAACCCCACAGTGGTTAGCACTTGCGTTTGTGGTACTCCTTGTTACTTTTTTATCGTATTTATTTACGGTGTATGGTTTGCAGGAGCTGGGTCCATCTGTAACGGGTGCTTACATTTATACGCAACCCGTTTTTGCAACCATTATCGCAATGGTTTTTGCGGGCGAGCATTTTACATTTATTAAAGCAGCTGCAGCGGTACTTATTTTTTCGGGTGTTTATTTAGTGAATAGAAAAAAAGCAATCTAACAGCGTTTCTTTATATTTGTAAGGATGGCTGTAAAACGGATATCTATAACAGAATTTGTTTCCATGATGGAACAGCATCCAATTTTGGATGTGCGAAGCCCATCTGAATATGCGCATGCGCATATGAAAAACGCATACTCTTTACCCTTGTTTACAGACGAAGAACGAAAAGTTGTGGGCACTGCTTACAAACAACAAGGAAAGCAACCTGCCATTAAATTAGGTCTCAACTATTTTGGGGTCAAAATGGCTTCAATGGTTTCTGAAGTGGAGGCGATGCTAGCAGCTAGCCCAGATCCTAACAATAAAGTAGTACTCGTACACTGTTGGCGTGGAGGCATGCGCAGTGCCGGCGTGGCATGGCTTTTAGATTTATACGGTTATACGGTGTACACACTCGCGGGCGGCTATAAAGCTTACCGCAACTGGGTATTAGCTCAATTTACCTTGGAGTACCATTTTAAAGTGATTGGTGGTTATACAGGATCTGGCAAAACAGAAATCTTGCATGCCCTTCAAGCATCAAATGAGCCTATTATTGATTTAGAAGGTCTTGCGCACCATAAGGGTTCTACATTTGGAAATTTAGGTCAGCCCGTACAACCATCACAAGAGCAGTTTGAAAATTTATTGGCACAGTCACTATATAAAATAACTGCAAGCCACGCTTACATTTGGATAGAAGATGAAAGTAGGCGTATTGGTCTTGTAAATATACCTGCTCAACTATTTGAGCAAATCAGAAAAAGTAAATTGTATTTTTTAGATATTTCATTTTCACAAAGGCTTCAATTTATTTTGAAGGGATATGGTAAATTTGAAAAAGATAAATTGATGAGCGCCATTCTTCGAATCAAAAAAAGATTGGGTGGATTGGAAACAAAAACGGCCATTAATTTTTTAATAGAAGACGATGTTGAAAGTAGTTTTAATATACTGCTTACCTACTATGATAAATTATACTTAAAGGGCGCCTATAATAGAGAAAATGCAGAAACGTTGATTCATAAAATTGAAGCACCTACTGTTGACGCAGATGCAAATGCAGCTACTTTATTAGCCGGAGTTGGCTTACAATAAACCGTTACATTTTTTTGTTAAATAATGATGGTGCTCCAATAGGTGGAGGACACTGCGCGTATCTTTGATTTCTAAAATTTTATGTATGAACGAATTTGTTTTATATGCTTCGCTTGCCGTTAGTAGCGTATCGCTTTTACTCGTCATCCTGCTTCTATTAAAATCCAATACTGGTGCAGGTTTGCAAAACGAAATGGCCGTACTACAATCAAAAATTGCACAACTAGAGCATTCGATAAAAACAGATTTTAGTATAAATAGAACAGAGATCAATGGTACTTTGCAATCTGGACTTGACGGTCTTATTCAAAAAACGGATGCCAATCATAAGCACAATAGAGATGATTTAAGAACTGGCTTAATTGATTTAACACAAGAGCTTAAAAATAAATTTACCGATTTAACAGAAGGCCAATCTAAACTGGTACAACAAACCGAAAAAAAGCTAGAGCAAATGCGGGAGACAGTGGATGAAAAACTTCAAAAAACGTTAAATGAAAGACTGGGTCAATCCTTTGAAGCGGTGGGTAAACAATTAGAAGCCGTCCAGCTTGGACTTGGAGAAATGAAAACACTTGCAAATGATGTAGGCGGATTAAAAAAAGTGTTGAGTAACGTTAAAATGCGCGGTGGCATTGGTGAAGTGCAGCTAGCCATGCTGTTAGAGCAAATACTAGCACCAGAGCAGTATGCAGCCAATGTTAAAACCAAACAAAACAGTGCAGACATTGTAGAATTTGCCATTAAATTACCTGGGCGAGATGATAACAACAAACAGGTCTGGCTTCCTATCGATGCTAAATTTCCTAAAGATGTATATGAGCAATTACAAAACGCTTATGATACTTCTGATATTACACAGATAGAAGTAGCGCAAAAAAATTTAGAGCAAACCATTAAAAAAATGGCCAAAGATATTTCTGATAAATACATTGATCCACCTAATACCACCGATTTTGGAATTCTATTCTTACCATTTGAGGGCATTTATGCAGAAGTAGTAAGAAAAGCTAGCTTACTCGAAGATTTACAGCGTAATTATAAAATAGTAGTGACGGGTCCAAGTACGCTAGCCGCAATTTTAAATAGTTTGCAAATGGGCTTTAAAACACTCGCTATTCAAAAGAGAAGTGGTGAGGTTTGGAAAGTGCTGGGCAATGTAAAAACCGAATTTGAAAAATTTGGCGGCCTTATTGAAAAAGCGCAAGGCAATATTCAAAATGGTCTCAAGCAACTTGATGAAGTAGTGGGTGTGCGCACCCGCGCTATTCAGCGACAATTAAGGGATGTAGAGGTTTTAAATGATGCACCAGATAGTTCAAATGCCCTCGAAAATCCGGGCATAGCGCTTGACTAGGGGGTATTTAAAAATGCACGAATGGCTGCAGCTACTTTAATAGGCGTTTCTTCCATTGGCGCATGTCCAACATTTTTTAATACAACTAGCTTACTTCCTTTGATGTCTTTATTAAAAAGATATGCATTGGAAACGTTGATGAGCTGATCCTGATCGCCCCAAATAATAAGTGTAGGAATTTGAATTGTTTTGATGGGCGTAGGGTTTGCTCTAAAGCCGCCCTTAAAAATGGAAAGCGCCGCTTTTCTGTTGCCCTCTCTTAATAATAAATCGTGGTAACGATTAATGGATTCGTCATTGATTTTAGCTTTATCTACAAAAACACCCTCTAAACTTTTTTTGACTAAAAATTTAGGCGTTACCCATAATAATAAATTATTGATAACTGGCATGCTTGCAATTTTAAATCCAAGAGATCCTTTTTCATTTTTTTTTGGATACCCACTTGCATCAAGCAATATTAGCTGCTGAACCCTTGTTTTGTTATATAGCGCGTAATGCCATGCAATGCTTCCCCCTAGTGAGTTTCCAGCTACTATACATGATGTAACTTTTAATTTTTCTAATACCGAATCCACAAAAATGTTATAGACATCTGCATTGTATGTGTTTTCTTTATTGGGCCCGGTTAACCCAAAAGCAGGTAGGTCAAAACGAATAACTTTCTTTTTGTCTTTTAGAAGTAGTGTTAAACTATCCCAGGTATGAAGGGATGCCGATGTTCCGTGTATTAGCACAAGTGGAACCGTATCTGACTCGGGCCCTTCTATTGTATAATGTACCTGCATACCTAATACGGGCAAAAATTTTGATTCTTTACTCGTATAAATAGGCAGTAGTGTTTCTAATTTTTTATCTGATTCTGCTAGCGCCAAAATTCCAACAACAACGACCACTATAATTGCTACAATTGCAATCCCAATATATTGTATGACTTTTTTCATGCTAGCTACTGTTTATGCGCTTCTATCGATTCATGAATGAATCTAACGAAATCGGCAGCAACTAATGGTTGTTCATGATTCCAGCGCTTCAAAATTTTACCTTCGGCATCTGTAATGATGGTATAAGGCGCTACCATTTTATTGTTAAAGCGTTCAAGCAGTATTGAATTGTGGTAAAATTGTTTTTCGCTGTCACCAGTCCGCTCTATCCCTAGATCTACTTTTAATAATACAACCTCTTTGTTCGCATAATCAATAAAGTCGCTGCTTTCAAATAATGTTTTTTCTAGTTTAACATTTTTAGCGTCTTTATTTTTATGGACAAAATGAATGAGGATGATTTTGTTTTCTTTTATTGACCTCTGTTTTGCAATATCAAAATTTGACTCCCAATTTGGAGATAGTTGAATGAGTGGAAAAAGAAATATCAATAGCAGGCGGAGCATATTAATTTGTTTTATTGTTGCGCAACACCAATAACTGCGGGAAATGTTCAATTCCTTTCATAAGGAGTTGTGTCATTTCACTAAAGGTATAAATAAAAGAACCAAGTACGATATCTGTGTCACCATCCTTGTCTATATCGGCGACTTCCATGGTAAGCCACTTTCCATTGGCAGCTTCTGGTGTAGAAGAAGCGCTGAACTGCAAATTTCCTGTGTTTTCAAAATAAATAAATCCTTGTTCTGGTTTTGCAAGGTCGTCATAAAAAGAAATTGCTGCAATGTCTACATCCCCATCTCCATCAAAGTCTCTAGCAACGGCTTTGCTAGCGCCATACATTGGAAAGAAAAAGCTTTCTTTAAAGTGATTGAGTTTGTCATTGATTAAAATTCGAACGCCATGAAATCTTTTTTTAACCCTCGATAAATCCCAGTTGTCTCCATTGGTCATAACGATGTCTAAATAACCATCTTTGTTAATATCTACCATTTCAAAATAACTTACACCATACACGGGTGGAAATTTAACCAGTGGCGTTTCTTTAAAACTACCATCGCCTTTATTTTCTAAATAATAAATGCCTTCGTAGGCCTGCGCCATCATTACTACAATGTCTAATTTTCCATCTTTATTTAAATCTACTATTTCTGCTTTTCTAGCACCTGGGCGGTACACTAAAATATTTTCTTTGCGGATATCACCACCATCCAACCAACTTATTTTGCCGGTATGATTTCCAAATTGACAAATAAGGATATCTTCTTTTCCGTCCTGATTTAAATCTGCTTTTTCAATATTTACAGGTCTAGCCAAACCACCAAAAGAGCTTTTCTGATCATTAGAATCAAGTGATATCAACAACCCTTCTTTTTTTTCTGAAGGCGCAATGCTACCAATGCATAAGGCCCTTGGTTCTTTATTTTTCTCAAACAATAAATCTACCACCGCAGATGGCGTATTCCATGTTTCTGCGAGACGTAAATTTTTATCTAATGCATACAACTCATTAATGGCATCACTCACATACAATGTGCCAGTGGCCTCATTAAATTTGATCATGCTTGTTTTTGGTGCTTGTTTGTTGTCAATAAAAACAGGCTGATTAAAAAACTGTCGAATGGATGTTTTTACAACGGTTGTATTTTTAGCTGGAATTACGGTTGCTGGTGCTTTTGCAATATAAAAGTCTACAATTTTTTGCCAGTCCGATTTTGAAATAATGGGTGAATTTGGGTAGACCCTCAATTTCTCTACAATGGCTGCCTCATCTGGTTCCATTGCTGCATAGGGGCTGTCATTAACGCCTCTAATCCCTAGTCGCCAACCCATATTAGGTAGTACGCTTTCTTTCCAGGTTTTTTTATCTAGTAAGTCGGGCGCCGTATAGATATGACAACTACCGCAATATTGCTTTGCAAGGGCTTCTCCTGTCGAATTTGTTGTTGCTGTTTTTGAAGTAAAAGAAAAGAGTCCGCAAACTACAATACCCAATAGTCCTATTATTACTAATTTAATCTTCATTTTTTCTTAATTTTACAATGCTTTGTAATTGTTGATTACAAATATATTAACCCTCAAACTATGAATAAGAATTATTCTCATTATCTTATTGTACTACTCCTATTAACCGCTCCATTTATATATTTATTTACTTTTTATAGTAGCCTGCCTGATACCATTCCAACTCATTTTAATTTAAAAGGAGAGGCCGATGGGTTTGGATCCAAAAGCATGGCTTTTTTCGGACCTGTTTTTATTGGAATCGTTAGTTTGTTTGTTTATGCAATCATGATTAATATCAAAAAAATTGATCCTAAAAGGTATGAAAACAATAATGATGAATATTTTAAAATATTTGGACTCATTATAGTTGCTTTTATGTCTGCACTGAATATGGTGATCTTAACAAAAACGAAGCAACCAAATCTGCCTATCGATAAATTGTTGATACCCCTACTAGGTCTATTATTTGCTGTTATGGGTTGGTTTTTTCCAAAGCTTTCTCAAAACTATTATGCAGGATTTAAACTGCCTTGGACATTAGCTAATGAAGAAAACTGGAAAGCCACGCACAATTATGCTGGTAAATTTTGGTTGTATGGTGGCATGCTTCAAATGATACTTGGTTTTGTACTACCAGGTATTTGGTCATTTGTTAGTTTTTTTGTGATCATGATACCCATGGTACTTGCGCCCATTATCTTTTCGTACCGTTTCTTTAAAGCTAGTCAGTAGGCATTTATTTTTGTCGAAGTAAGTTATAGATATCTTCATCGGTATCTATATTGCTCATTTGTTTTAAAATTTGTGGGTAGCGCCAACTTACGCGGCGGCTCATGGGACTTGCTGTAAATTTTTTAGGATTTGGAAAACCGGCCACAATCATAGCTGCCTGTGCAGGCGTTAATGATTTTGCTGATTTATTAAAATAATGTTTGGCAGCTGCCTCCATTCCAAAACAGCCAGGTCCGGTTTCAATGACATTTAAGTAAACTTCTAAAATTCTTTTTTTACCCCAAATAAGTTCTATCAAAAACGTGAAATAGAATTCAGGAATTTTTCGAATGTATTTATCATATGAACCACCCTGCCATAAAAAAACATTTTTAGCAACCTGTTGCGATATGGTGCTAGCGCCTCCTCCAAGAGGGATTTTACTTTTTTTCTTTTTAGGACGTAGGCTTTTTTCGATGGCGTCAAAATCAAAACCAGTATGTTCTGCAAATAGTTGATCTTCGCTAGCAATAGCAGCGAGTTTACTCTGGTAGCCGAGTTCATCCCAACTTACATAATCTCTTTTTAAACCAAGTCCAAAAGCATTTGTAAGCTGCGTGATGGTGATAGGAGGATCCACAAATTTTGTTATCAGCACATATAAAAATGAACTAACAAATAAATACAATAAAATCCGCTTAATTTTCCTGATCACGATTAAAGTTTTTCTAAATTACAAATCTTTTGAACGCAAACTTCTTTTATTTGAAAAAGCTCCTTTTCTTTTTGTTATTCTTTGTGCAAGTATGTCTATCGGTTGCACAAGTAAATAGATATACGTATAGTATGCAAAAGATGGGCTCTCCATTTAATTTAGTAATCTATGCAGAAGCAAAACAGTTAGCAGATAGTGCAGCTTCTCAAAGTTTTAAACTTATCGATTCTATTAACATCATTTGTAGTGATTATGATAGCAGCGCCGAATTGTATAAACTACAATTTGCAGCAGTTGGCAAACCTATAAAGGTCTCGTCCATTTTAATGGAGCTGCTTTGTACCGCAAGTCAGGCATACAAAGATTCTTATGGTAGTTTTGACATTACCGTTGGTCCACTTTCTCGTCTATGGCGAAACGCCCGTACCTCTCAACTATTTCCCACAGCGACAGCAATTAACGAGGCGCGTAAATGTATTGGATTTAATAAAGTTCAAATAGATAGTAGCGCCCAAACAATTACGTTTTTACAACCCAACATACAACTTGATATGGGCGGTATTGCTAAAGGATATGCTGCTGATAAAGTACTCGCTTTATTACAATCATTTGGAATCACAAACGCCCTAGTAGATGCAGGTGGTGATATGGTTGCTTTTGGTAAGCCGTCACAAAAAAAAGGATGGCGTGTTGGCGTAAACATACCGGGGCAGCAGGAAGCATTATGGAACCGTAAGCTCATCTTGTCCAATAAGGCAGTAGCTACATCTGGTGATGCATTTCAATATATGTTTCATGAGGGTAAAAAGTATGCGCATATCATTGATGCTAGAACCGGCTATGGCGTTACTTTTCAGCGCAATGTAACCGTGGTTTCTCCATCTGCTACAACCGCAGATTGGTTGGCAACGGCTTGTAGCATACTAACACTTAGTCAGGTTAAAATATTGGCAAAAAAGTACAAATCTGAAGTACTCATTACCACTTTACAAAATGGAAGGATTCATAAAGTTAGTTTTGGAAAATTTGACAGCTACCTAGAACAATAATTGTTGTAGCTATTATAAAAAATTCATAACTTCCTAATTCTAAATTTTAATTTTGTTCAAGAATTTTTTTGCAGTCATATTTTGTTTCATTGCTATTGGTGCCTCTGCGCAACAACCCAGTGCCAATTTCGAAAAGTATGAGCAAAAATTACCAGTCAGTAATTTGCGTTTTGCAATGGTGCCAATACCTGCTGGACAATTCAAAATGGGTTCCACTATAGTATCTCCAAAAATCAATGCTGACGAAACGCCTCAAAAAGAAATTACACTAGATGCATTTTGGATGAGTTCGACAGAAGTAACCCGTGATGTATTTGATGTTTTTTTAAAAGACGAAACGACTTCTCAAAATTCTGATGTAGACGCCATCACTAGACCCAGTCCTCAATACGTAGATTTAACCTGGGGGATGGGTAAAGAGGGAGGATTCCCTGCCAATAGTATGTCGCAGTATGCAGCTCTTATGTTTTGCAAATGGCTCTACAAACAAACAGGTATTTTTTATAGACTCCCTACAGAGGCCGAATGGGAATATGCAAGCAGGGCTGGAGCAACTACTCCATACTATTTTGGAACAGATCCTAATCTGCTTACTAAATATGCATGGTTTCAAAAAAACAGTGCTAATAAATACCAAAAAGTGGCTCAAAAATTACCCAATGCTTGGGGGCTTTACGATATGCTTGGTAATTTAATGGAGTGGACCACAGATCATTATTTACCGGGTAGATACGCTAGCATTGAATTAAACAACCCCATGGTTTCGCCTACGCAAGGGGTATATCCAAAGGTATTACGCGGCGGGTCGTTTTTATCGGATGCCAATACTTGCAGAAATGGCAAACGCATTAAATCAGATCCTATTTGGAATAGACGCGATCCACAAATTCCAAAAAGTAAATGGTGGCTCACCGAAGCAACAGATGTAGGCATTAGACTCGTGCGTCCATTACAACAACCAACACCCGAACAAGCAACACATTTTTTTTCATCTTATTTGATAAAATAAAAACAACAGCCATATGTCAAATTCATCTTTTCATGACAAACGCAGAGACTTTGTAAAACAAGGTTCGATGCTAGCAGGTGCTATTGCAGCTGCACCCATTATTTCTCGAGCTAACTTTTTTTCTGGTTCTGATGACGTTATCAAAGTAGCCGTTATTGGTTGCGGTGGACGTGGAACAGGCGCTGCCGTTCAAGCATTGATGAGCAAACAAAATGTAAAAATTGTTGCGATGGCGGATGCTTTTAGAGACCGATTGGATGAATGTTACAAAAACGTAAGTGGAGAACTGGCAAGTGCTGGCGCTGGTACGAAAGGTACACTCGATGTTCCAGAAGAAAGAAAATTTGTAGGCTTTGACGGTTATTTAAAAGCCATACCACTTGCAGATGTTGTGATACTTGCAACGCCTCCAGGTTTTAGACCCATTCATTTTGAAGAAGCGGTAAAGCAAGGCAAACATATATTTATGGAAAAGCCGGTTGCTACAGATCCTGCAGGTGTGCAAAGGGTTTTGGCTGCTGCTAAAATTGCAAAACAAAAAAAATTAAATGTGGTGGTAGGTCTTCAAAGACATTACCAAGATTCATACCGCGCGCTCTTTGCAAAAAAAGACATGATTGGAGATATTACATCCATGCAAGCTTGGTGGAATAATGATGGCGTATGGACAAGACCACGTAAAGCAAGTCAAACAGAAATGGAATACCAAATGCGTAACTGGTATTATTTTGTATGGCTTTGCGGCGATCATATTACAGAACAGCATATTCACAATTTAGACGTGATTAACTGGTTTAAAAAGGGATATCCTGTTAAAGCGCAAGGCTTTGGTGGACGACAAGTAAGAAAATCAAAAGAGCATGGTGAAATATTTGACCATCATTACGTAGAGTTTCATTACGCCGATGGATCTATTTTAAATTCTCAATGTAGACATATGCCAGGTACTTCAAGTAAAGTAGATGAACTACTTGTAGGCACTAAGGGTAAAATTTATTGCGATGCAGCACGTATCACAGATTTACGTGGTAAAACTATTTTTCAATTTGATAAATCGAAAGAGCGTAATCCATATCAAACCGAGCATGACGAACTTTTTGCAGCCATTGCAAAGGGCGAGTATAAATATGCCGATGCAGAAAACGGTGCCTACTCAACTATGACATCAATTTTAGGCCGAATGGCTACGTATAGCGGACAAATTATAGACTGGGATAAAGCAATTAATTCTGGACTTAATTTACATCCATCGGTGTATGCCTTTGATGCTGCAGCACCTGTTAACCCGGGCCCTGACGGATTCTATCCAGTTCCTGTACCTGGTGTAACAAAATACTAATGAGCAAAAATGTAAAGCGGCTCCCTTTTCTAGTAATTGGGAGCCGCTTTTTTTATTCTACAATAATTTCATCGATAAATTGAAAGCCGCTTTGAAGTTTTGATATAAACTTAATATAGCGCGCGGCCGTTGGTTTCATTTGTACTTTAAAATCTTTAAAGAGTAAACTGCTTTCTGTAGAAGATACCGTATTGTTGTCTCTACCCTGATTGATATAATTGATTCCATCCACAGAGGTTTGTACTTCTATATATTTAGGCATATAAACGCCCGGCCCAATGATTTGCATAAAGTTTGCCTGCACTAAACTTACTGTATCGATTTTTTGTAAATCAATAACAACATCCATATTGGTGATAAAGCCCTGCCATTGACCATCTTGGTAAGTTAAAGTTCCGCGGTAACCATTCACAAGTGTGCGCGCACCATCAGCCGGATAACCTTTACTATAAGGTATATTGTAGGTCACGGGTTTATTAAATGCTTTATGAAAATTTATAAGTACCGAATCAGGCACCGATTTTTTTGCATTTATAATAGCAGCCTTAATAGTTGTTTTCGAATCAATTAAAAATGGCGTTGAATAAATATTAGAAGCCGTGGTGGGCTCTGTTCCATTGGTGGTATAATAGATAGTAGGTTTAAACTGCTCACTATTAAAAGTTATACGCGCAGCACGTGACGCGGTATCAATACTTGTAACAATATCTACTCTATTAGAAGGCCGACAATAATTGATATTAAATGCTTGTAGTAATTTATAATGAGCCGTTAATTTTTCTTGAAACTGTGCCCAATTTTTAGCAGCCGGATTACTCCATACCACTTCACTTAATGCAATGATGCGCGGGAAAATCATATAGGCTGCATGCTCCTGCGTAGGTACATATTCGGTCCATAAATTGGCTTGCGCACCTTTTACATACTGCTGTTTGTCTTTTTCGAGTGCAGCGGGAAGTGGTTCGTATTCATACACTTTTTGAAGTGGTAAAAATCCACCAATGGCTTCTGGTTCCCCAGCAGGGTTTTGTTGGTATTTATCAAAATAACAAGTGCCACCAGGGGTCATAATTACATCGTGGTTTTGTCTTGCTGCATCAATACCACCTTGTTCCCCTCTCCAGCTCATTACGCGGGCACCAGGCGCAAGGCCACCTTCTAATATTTCATCCCAGCCTAGTAGGTACCGCCCTTTACTAGAGATAAATTTTTCCATTCTTTTGATGGCATAGCTTTGGAGTTCATCCTCATCTTTTAGGTTATTATCACGAATGCGCTTTTGACATTTTGTACATTTTTTCCAGTGCCCTTTTGCGGCTTCATCGCCTCCAATATGAATATATTTTGAAGGAAATAACCCCATCACTTCTGTAATTACGTCTTGCATAAAAGTGAATGTCGAATCATTGCCAATACAAAATTCTCCAGTTCTACCTTTAACGCTATCACAGCCTAGATTTGGATAGGCTGCTAGCACTTCATCAGAGTGTCCTGGCATTTCAATTTCCGGAATAACGTTGATGGCTTTAGCAGCGGCATACGCAACAATATCTTTTGCATCATTTTGTGTGTAATAACCTCCATATGCTAACGGATCTCCTTCTTGTAAATAACCCATTCCATTTTTCCACCACTCCTTCCATGTTTTATGTGTTCTAAAAGCGGCTTGCTTTGTTAAAAGCGGGTATTTTTTGATTTCAAGTCTCCAACCAGCACCATCTGTTAGGTGCAAATGCAGGTTATTGATTTTATAAATACTTAAAACATCAATTAAACTTTTAATAAAGGATACCGGATAAAAATTTCGAGATACATCTAACATGAGTCCTCTGTATTCGAACCTGGGCTTATCTTTTACCGTGACACAAGCAATACGACTAGGGGTATTACTCGTGTACCAAAGTTGAACAATGGTCTGCGCACCATAGAGTGCACCTGCATAATCTTTTGCAGAAATAGTAATGCTATTGGTAGAAACTTCTAGCATGTATTCGCTACTCGCTAAATTTTTATCTTCTTTAAATACAATTTGTGTACTTCCTTTTGAAAGCGTGCTAATTGATGTACTTGTAATTTGCTGTACATATTTTGCAATTGGATTCCAACTAGTAGGCGCTGTAAATTGCGTGTTTTTATAAAAAGTAAAATTTCCAGTATTTACTTTCAAAAATTGCGGCTCTGGAATAATGCTTACTTGCTTTTGAGCTACTGCAATATTTCCTAGGAGTAATAACGAAATAGCAAATACTATTTTTTTCATGCTGCTTTACTTTTTTATATAAAAATCCTTACCTAAACTCCAGTCATTGTTAAAATAACCCACTGCTTTAATACCGTCCTCTCCTTTAATAAGCATATCAAGAGAAAAAACCATGAAGTCCGGGAAACCACTTCCACCACTAAAATATTGATTGGCATCCGCGGCTTGCATACCTTGTACACCAGTACCACCAATAAGCGCTACACTTGTAATACCATTATTTTGTGCCGGATATATAAAGTAAGCGCCTAGGTCTTGACCTTCAAATACAGTGCTCCCCATTACAATTTTTCCGCTAGTTACCTTAATAGGACAGTTGCTAAGGAGCGCTGCTGCTGCGGTATTGGTAGTTTCGTTACCATATAAAATAACGCCCTGATTTTGATAAGCAGCAGCAGTAAAATCTTTATCTGAAATTATGCTAACTGATCCGTTTCCTCTATAATACCAAGTTTCTGCATCGTATTTTGCTTTTTGTAGCGCCCAGTTATTTTCTGCTTCGGTTCCATGCGTAGCGTATACAAATACCATGTTATGATTGAATGCTTCTTTTAATCCACCATTTCTTTGGATACCCTTGTTGGTTAAAAGCGGCGAAGTTCCTTTCCCCCAAGTTGTATTTTTTTCCAACACGAGCGCAGTACCATTTACAATATGTGTTATAGAACTGCCGTCTAAAACAATACTAACCGTATCACCAACGGCAAAGTCTTTGGTATCAATGGCAACAGCATTAATGTTGGTAGTGGTACCTGTAATGTTTTTTGTTTTCATATTGCGCGTAAGTTGCACGCGGCTATAATCAAAACTTTTTGTTTGTTGTAACACTTGTAACCAGTGATAAGTATTGGTAATAGCCGTAGAAGGAAGTGTGTAATCAATCACATTTACTTTACTGCTAACTGGAATGGTATGTCTTTTGAAATAATCAAAAATAGGCGCCCAGTCTACACTCTCATCACTAAACCAATGTGAACCTCCTGGGTATTCGTAGTAACTAAAATCAGGATGAAATTCGGCCAATACTTTTTTCATTTGTCTAGCATAGTTTACCGAAACGGTTTCGTCTGCATCACCATGAAAAATGTAAACACCACTCGCTTTGTAGTTATTGACCATACCTAATACATTGCTTGGCGTGCTTGCTCTCGTTAAGATTTTTTTAACTGCTGTGCTGGTATCGTTTGGAACCAGTCCGTCGTGTGAGCCATACGCAGCAAGGGTTGGATAGCCCGCCGATGGCGCAATAGCAGCCCAATTTCCAGGATAGGTAGCGCCTAAATACCAAGTGCCATGACCTCCCATAGAGTGTCCTGTTAAATATATATTTTGTGGATTTGGCTGATATGTTTTTTTCGCGATCTCAAAAACTTCTAGTGCATCGAGTCTACCCCAATCTTCCCAATTAAAACCTCTAGGTCTTCTATTGGTAGGTGCTACAATCGGCCCTTCTGTTTTTGGTTTATAAGCTCTTGCTTGAGAAATGGCTTCTACTTCTGCGCCATGTACCGATAAAAATAAACTTGGATTATTTTTATTGACGTTGGCTTGAGGTGCCACTGCATAGTACTGAACAGAGCCGTCTATATTACTAATAAAAGTATGAGAAGCATGTTCATTACTTTTTACTGCTGTTACTACAACGGATGTAGTGTCAATGATTTGGTTGTTGGCCATTAAAGTAAGTGAAACCCTGTAGCTTCCTTTTGTTGTATTTTTTGGTACTGGAATTTCTACGGCTACTTTTCTTGAAATTTGCGGAGCGATATTAGCAATATTGGTTTCTATTTTTTGATCGTCGACGGCTGCTGTAATACGCATGCCTGTCGTATTGTTTTTAGAACTATTGACTACAACAAGGCCTGCCCATTTTTTGGAAACATTTTCTCCTTCAATAAAAAATGGCAGTGTAGCATCTTTGGTACTTAATTGTAGAGGCTTAAATGAAAAATCTAACATTGCTTTTACAGAAGCAAACCGGCCAGCGCCTGCGGTGCGGATATAAAATTCATTGATCCCTTTTTTTAACTGAACGGGAATATACATCCAACCATAACGGTACATATCACCTGCATGTGGTGCGCCATTGATAAACACCATGGAGTGACCAGTGCCAATAAAGACTGCTGTTCCAGCCTTTACAGCATTGTATTGTAGGTATAAATAACCATTGGCTAGTGCTTGGCTTCTAAAGTTGTGCGCACTGTCTGCTTTAATACTTGTCCAATTGGTATTTGCGCCACTCGAAACAGGTAATCCTTCCTGTGGTTTACTTTCTCCCTTATACAAGCTATAAGCGAGTGCGTCGGAGTACATGGCTTCTCTACCATATTGGTGTGTTTTTCCGGATGCCAGTCCGCTAGTAAAGTAAAATACATCCTGCGCAAGTAAAACACTTGAACAAAGCACTGCAAATACGAACAATATTTTTTTCATGAATTTTTATTTGCAGTTAATTTACGCCACTATTAAATGAGCCCATTAATTATTTTTTAACCGGTTCAAATAGGCTTAAAAAAGGTTAGAATAGAGTTATTGAAATAAATTAAATTTAGGGTATATAAAATCATACACATGCAGTTATTCATTCGCGCTACATTTTCATTTTTATTCGTGCTTTTGCTTTCTATTGCTAGCAATCATGTAAATGCTCAAAAAGCCGCCAATTCTAGTTTTAAGATGGTGCAACAAGGAAGTTCAAAAGCGGTTATTCAGATAGCTGAAAATGCAGATAGCGACGAGCGTTTAGCCGCTAATGAGCTTAGTGATTATGTTTTTAAAATAACTGGCGCGCGTATCCCAGTTCTATCAACAATAAGCAGTTCAAAGACAGTTATTTATATAGGGCGCGCTTGTCCAAATTATGCAGCGCTTATAAAAAATGAATATGCTATCACGAGTACTAATAATACACTACAAATAACTGGCGCAACACCCTATCAAACACTTGAATCGGTGTACGTTTTATTAGAAGAATTTTTAGGCTGTCAATTTTTATCGCCAACAGTTGAAAAGATTCCAACAACAAAAAATATCGTTGTCGCCGCAGATTATCATTATACGCCAGCGGTATTAACAAGAACGGTGCATTCAAAATTATTTTATGACAATCCGTCTTTTGCCGCAAAAAGAAGAGTGACCACCGAAGGGTTTCCAAAATTTGTACCGGAAGCGCGCGTGCATACTTTCAATAAATTTTTGCCAGAAAAAAACTTTTTTGAAAGCCATCCCACTTTTTATGCGCTTGTAAAAAATAAAAGACAGCCCACACAACTTTGTCTATCCAACGATACGGTGTATCAAATAATCAAAGATTCAGTAGCTGCATTTTTTGATAGAAGACCAACAGCATCTGTTTTATCGGTGAGTCAAGATGACAACACACAATACTGCACTTGTGATAAATGTGCAGCCATTGATGCTTATGAAGGCTCTCCTTCTGGAACCATGATAACCCTTGTAAACCGCATTGCCAAAGACTTTCCGAATAAAACAATTGCAACATTAGCATATCAGTACACTAGAAAAGCGCCACTGCATATCAAGCCAGAAAAAAATGTTTTAGTGACACTTTGTTCTATCGAGTGTGACAGGAGTGGCCCTATTGCGGACAAGTGTAAAGATTTTGAATCGGATTTAAAAGCTTGGGGGGCAATTGGCGCCACTATTCAAATTTGGGATTACACCACGCAGTTCACAAATTTTTTAGCACCCTTTCCAAATTTAGAAACGCTTCAGCCAAATATTAATTTATTTGTAGATAACAATGCCAATTGGATTTTTGAACAGCATAGTCATAATCCTTCCGAATTTTTTGAGCTCCGTAGTTGGTTGCTTTCAAAATTTTTATGGAATCCAAAATTAAATTATGCAGCATTGCTTCAGGAATTTACAAATAATTTTTACGGAGTAGCATCCCCATTTATTGTTCAATATTTGAATGATTTACATGCTGCGATAAAAGAAACGCCTAAATTTTATTTGTTCTTATATGGTGATCCTGCACAGGGTTTTGAAACATGGTTGAGTGAACAAAAATTAAAGCAGTATAATGCGCTATTTGATAGTGCTACAAATGTTACAGTGGGTAATGCTATTTTACAAGCACGTGTTCATGAAGCGCGCATTGGACTTGATTTTGCAACCCTCGAATTTTACCGCTTAAATAAAGCATCCTTCCCATTATCTGATGCATCAGCAATTCAAAAACGAGTAGACCGCTTTACAGCCGCAACTGGTGCGCAGGGCATTAAAATTATCAATGAAATGGGCTTACCCTTATCGGATTATTTACAAGGGTATCAAAAATTAGTAGCTAGTGCCAAAGAGGTGGATATGGCTAAAAATAGTAAGGTAAGCCTTGCCATAAAGCCGGTTAAATATGCCAAAGAAGACCCGCAAGCCCTTACGGATGGCGCATTTGGTGGCTGGAGCTTTTATGCAAATTGGCTTGGCTTTTTAGATGATATGAAAGCTACCGTTGACCTAGGTGCGGTTACGAGTTTCTCCGAGGTTTCAGTGTCTTTTTTGCAGGTGACCAATCATGTGGTGTTTTTTCCAACAGCGGTTACATTTGAGGCTTCCGAAGACGGTATTAACTATACGCTCATCCAAACCGTCGACAATGTATTTCCTTTGGTAAAAACCAGTAAAGTCAATGATATACAAGTTTTTGCTACCGGTTCAAAAAGCCAAAAAGCAAGGTTTATTAGGGTTACTGGAAAAAATATGAAGTCGCCTCCTTATTGGCATCATGCGGCGGGCACGGGCGCTTGGATTTTTGCAGATGAGATTGTGGTGAAATAGACTTTTGTGCAGGAATATTTATAACTTGAATTCCTAAATTTATCTCTATGAAAAAATTAGGCTTAATCATTTTTCTGTTCGCATTTGTAGGTACTTTAAAAGCGCAAAAAATATTTGCGGTAGACTATGCATCCCAAGCAGATGTAAAAGTTTTTGTTGTTAAATACGAAAGTCAGGCTGATTTAAAAGTTTTCAAAGTAAAATATGAAAGCCAAGCCGGTGATAATAACGGAAAATGGTTTTTTACTTCTTATGCTTCACAAGCAAAAAAGAAAATCTTTTTTGTAGACTATGAAAGCCAAGCCGATGTCAAAATCTTCTTTGTAGATTATGAAAGTCAGGCCGGCTGGCGTAATAGTGCTAAGCGTTATTTATTTTATTAATTTCTCATCAAATATTTTCTATGTTTTCTAAGTATTTAATGGGTGCTTTTGCATCTATCATTGCATGTACCTCTTTAGTTCAAGCACAAAAAAAAGTGGCTTCAAAAACCCAAGCCGCAACCGTAATTGAAGAAAATTTAGTGCCTTCTCATTTTAATAATTTGTTATGGCGCAATATTGGTCCACTCCGTGGTGGACGATCTGTTACAGCAACAGGCGTAGTACAAAATCAATTAACCTATTATATGGGTACCACAGGTGGCGGTGTTTGGAAAACAGAAGACGCAGGACAAACATGGAATAATATATCTGATGGATTTTTTAAAACAGGAAGTGTAGGTGCAGTAGCTGTTGCAGAGTCTGATCCAAATGTAGTGTATGTTGGTATGGGAGAGCATGCACCTAGAGGTGTGATGAGTTCTTATGGTGATGGTGTTTATAAATCCACAGATGCTGGAAAAACATGGAAGCATATGGGGCTTGAATTAACGCGTCAAATATCTTGGATACGGATTGATCCTTCAAATCCTGATATCGTTTATGTAGCTGCACAAGGAGCAACACATGGTCCTTCTGCAGATCGTGGTGTTTATAAATCTGTGGATGGCGGTACGCACTGGAATAAAATTTTATTTGTTGATAATAACACAGGCTGTGCCGATTTAGTGGTGGACATGACCAACCCGCGCATCTTATATGCTGCTATGTGGGAATACCAAAGATTGCCATGGGAAATTAAAAGTGGTGGTCCTGGAAGCGGTTTGTATAAATCTACCGATGCCGGACTCACCTGGAATAAAATAGAAAATGGATTACCATCTGCATTAGGTAAAATGAGCGTATCCGTTTCTAGGGCAAATCCTGAAAAAGTATATGCACTAGTAGAAAGTGATACTGAATATGAATTGGGCGGACTTTTTGTTTCTAACGATGCTGGAAAAAACTGGAATAGAATTAGCAAAGACCACCGCTTAACACAACGCGCTTGGTATTATATCGAAGTGTTTGCAGATCCACAAAATGAAAATGTGGTGTATGTATTAAATTCTCCTGGCTTAAGGTCTAGTGATGGTGGAAAAACATGGAGCAATATGGGCGGCACACATGGTGATTATCACCAGCTTTGGATTCATCCAAAAAATAGCAGTAATATGATTGTAGCCAATGATGGTGGTGCTGCTGTAACATTTAATACTGGTAAAGTATGGTCAACTCAGGCCAACCAACCTACTTCACAAATTTATCGTGTAAATGCCGATCATTTATTCCCGTATAATTTATACGGAGGTCAACAAGACAATAGTTCAATTAAAATGGCAAGCCGCGTAACCAATGGTTACCGCATTTCAGATAAAGATTGGACGAGTACCGCGGGTGGCGAATCTGCCTTTGTTGCATTCGACCCTAACAATCCGGTAATTACCATGGGAGGCTCATATCAGGGTACTATTGAAGCGTATAATAATGTTACCAAAGAAGGTGTGAATATTATGGAGCACCCGGTGCAATACCAAGCACTTCAGCCAAAAGATATGAAGTACCGTTTTAATTGGAATGCACCTATTGTGTATGATCCATTAGAACCTGGTGCTTATTACCACGCTGGAAATATTTTATTTAAAACCACCGATTTAGGTAAAACCTGGAAAGCGGTTTCTCCAGATTTAACAAAACACGATACCACTAAAATGGGTATTAGTGGTGTGCCTTATACCAATGAAGGTGCAGGTGGTGAAAACTACTGCACCATTAGTTATGTAGCATTATCTGAAAATGAAAAAGGGGTCATTTATACAGGTAGTGATGATGGATTAGTATACCTAACAAAAGATGGCGGTAACAATTGGACAAACATTACCCCAAAAACTTTAGAGGAGTCTTTAATAAATGCGATTGAAGTTTCAAGCGTAAACAAGGGCACTGCATATATTGCCGTTAATAAGTATAAGGTGAATGATTTCACGCCCATCATTTATAAAACAAATGATTACGGCGTTAACTGGAAACAGATTTCAAACGGCATACCTTATGGCGCTTTTGTGCGTGTTGTGAGAGAAGACCCTTCAAATCCTAAAATTTTATATGCAGGCACAGAAACCGGATTTTATATTTCATACAACGGAGGAGAAAATTGGAAGCAACTTCAATTGAATTTACCAGTAGTTCCAATTACGGATTTAAAAGTGCATGAAAATCATTTATTGGCTTCTACACAAGGGAGAGCTTTTTGGATTTTAGATGATTTAGAACCAATTAGACACTATAATAAAGACACCGCAGCAAATAATTTATTTGCTGTCAGTAATGTACACCGTATTTCTGGTGGGAGTGTTTTAGATTACAACAACTTAACAGATAAAAATGGCAAAGCTATAAACACACTAGGAGCTAATCAAGCAAGTGGCGCTGTTGTTTATTACACGGTACATGCAGCAGGTGCTTCAACAGATAAAGCTAAACTAGTTTTTTCTGATGCTAATGGAAAAGTGGTTAGAACTTTTTATGCAACCGCACCAAGCAATAAAACGAGTAATAACAAAAACGAAAATGATCCAGAGCTAACTGTGCATGCTGGCTTAAACCGTTTTGTTTGGGATCTACGTCAAGAATCAATAGCATCTATTCCTGGTGTATTTATAGAAGGAAGCTATGATGGTGCACGCGTGGTTCCAGGCACCTACAAAGTAGCCCTTTATTTAGATACAATTGTTTTTGAAAAAACCTTTCAAGTGCTTGCAGACCCTCGTATTAAAGCTACTGCTGCAGAATATGAGGCACAGGCCAATTTATTACAAAATATTGCCACAGATGTGAATGATATTCATGTATCGGTTGTGCGGATGCGTGGTGTTCAAAAACAATTGAATGCTATAGTAGACAGAACTGAAAATAAAGAAGCCTATAAAAGCATTGTAGCGCTTGCGGACTCCATCAATACTACAATAGACGAGTGGGAAGAAAAGCTCATACAAACAAAGTCTGAATCTAATGATGACGTAATTAATTTTGTAAATAAACTGAGTGCAAATTATATCTTTTTAAGAGGTGAATTAGATACCAATACCCCTCATGTTACATCAGGCCATTTAAATAGATTCAAGGAACTACGTGATGAGTGGAATATATACAAAGCACAATTCAATAAACTTATTGAAGCGGATATTAAAAACTTTAATGAAAAGTGCAAAGCATTGCAATTACCCCATGCTTCGCTTATTGATTAATGGTTCCGCTAGCCCATTTAAGTCCATAATATGATTTAACAATTTTGAACTGCAGAGAAATAAGTTTCTCTGCAGTTTCAATTACCTTATTTTCCCGGGCATTAACAACAAATAAATTACTATCTCCATTGAAAAACTTAATAAGTTCTCCTTTAAGTAGCGTATTAGTATTATTGTTGATGGTGAAAAGTGTTTCCAATTGATTTTTTAGGAAAAAGTTTTCGTTGCTGTAGGTTTTTACTTTGTTTTGTACCTCAATCTTTTTAGCAGCAAAAGCCAAGTTCGTTTCTTCTATTTTTAGTTTTGCTTTTCTGTACTCTCCCCGACCTTCTCTTAAAAATAAAGGCATTTTAAAATCTACACCAAACTTATAGTTGTTCTGGTAAAACTGAGAACCCGCATCTTTAAATACGTTGTAGTTTTGGTTTAAAATGTTTGATTTTACATTTAACATGGGGAGCAGCGACTGAAATTTCAATTTCTTTTCAATGATTAAATTATTGATTTTGTACTCATAAGCACGCACTTCTGGATTTTGAAGTATTGACAAACTAATTAAGTCGGCAATGCCGCTTTCGATAGAAATTTGCTTACTGTTTAGCGTGTCAGGTATCATCGTAGGGCTTAACTGTAAGGCACTATCCTGATTATCCCATAAAAAATAGGATAGTTCTATACCTGCGTTGGTAAAAAGTAAATCAGCGTCGTTTTCTAATATTTTTAATTGCTGTAATTGTGTCAATGCTTCTAGGGTATCAAGTGAAGCCCTTTCTCCATTATTGAATGCAATTTTAGTAATATTAAACCTATTGCTTGAAGTGACTACATATTGATTGTATAGTTTAAGAAGTTGGTATTGAGCAGCCCATTTCCAATATTGTAAACTTGCATCCAATAAGAGGTTGTTGACAATTGATTGTCTTTCTTGCTCGCTGGCCAGTATTAAGTTTTTGGCTTGTAATACGGCAGCTCTTCTTTTGTCAATCACTAAATTTTTAATGACTGGCACACTTATGCCCAAGTAGCTACTTTGTCCTTTAGATACTTCACTATTTAAAAATTGTCCTCTATTGCTTTCAATCCCTGTACTGATGTCTATACCAGCCCATGTTGGAATTTTTAATTCCGTATTTTGATAATTGAAATAATTTTTTCCATCAAAGGTTTTCATATCAGATTGAAACCCGATAGTAGGATCAAAGTTTGACCGAGCAATCATAGCATCGGCGCTTGCCTTATCAACAACAATCTTTGCTTGTTTACTAAGGGGGTGGTTTTTTTTAACCTGATCTATAAATTCAGTATAGGTAAGCTGTTGACCAAATCCCTTTGTGCATATCAATAGGAGCAGTAATATTTGCTTTAGATAACTCATTTTTTCGTCGTTTCAACTTTTGCTTGATAATATTCTGGTGGGAATCCGTTTATATTTCTCCAAAGTTCATAACCAATGCTAACATCATTTAAGAGTGCTATGCCATTGGCGCCTCCACCAAATTTTAATTGCTTAGGCCATGGGCTATCGGAATAGTCTTCAGAAACTAAAACTCTAAATTTCCCATTTTCGCTGATACCATTTTCGATGACAGTAATAACCCCGCCAAAAGTACCATATGAACTATTGGGCCATCCGCTAAAAACGATGGCAGGGAAGCCATCAAAAATAAACCTCACTTTTTGTCCCTTACTAATGAGGGGTAAGTCCATGGGTTCAACAAATAGCTCTACGGCGTATTTAATGTCTTTGGGAACAATTTCTACAATCATCTCACCTTCTTTAACATATTCCCCAATACCCGCTTTTTTAGCTTTTGTAATTTGTCCAGTTTGAGGTGCAATGATGTAGTAGAGTTTGTTTCTCACGTCATAATTAGCGTAGTTATTTTCAAGTTTTGCTAAATCACCCATACCAACTGCCTGATCTGCACCTGCTGTAAATTTATCGCCATTTACTTTTGCTATTTTATCATTGTAGTCCTGTAAAATACTGCTTTGTTCAAATAATAATGCTAGGGTTTCTTGTTTTGATTGTGCATACTTATTTTCTGCTGCTGTTTTTTTAGCAAATGCATTTTGATAATTCACTTTTCTTCTTTCAAAATCCACTAATGAAATTACACCACTATCCAACATGTTTTTAGCAGCATCAATTTGTCTTTTAGTAACCTGTAATTCATTGATTTGAGCAACCAATTCCATGCTATCTGAAATTAGTTTTAATTGTAGTTGCTGTTGTTTGATTTTAAGTTGGTCCAGTTTAATGAGCTGAAGTTCTCCTAGGGCCCGCTCTTGTTTACCTGCCATTTCACCTTTTCTAGTGTAACCTTCAATGGCAGCAGCTTTGGCTTGAATTTGAGCCCTGGTTTTTTCTAATAACTGAGGATCTAAATATTCTACTTTTACCTCGCTTAATTGCATGATGGTATCACCTGCCTTAATAGCATCCCCTTCTCTTACCCACCATTTTACCACTTTACCAGCAATAATGGTATTCACTTCTTGTCTTCTTTGTTCTTGTTTTAATGTGGTGATACTGCCTTTAGCCCTAATGTTTTGTGTCCACGGCAAAAACAAAATAACAACCATGACAATTAGTAGAATAACAAATACTCTAGTAATTCTATTCTCTTTCTCTATTTGATAAATATTGTTATACGCTTTCATTCTTATTTATTTTTACTTTGAAATGAAACAATAGATCCATTTTCTAGATAAATAATTTTATCAAAAATTTCTTGATGTGCATTATTTCCAGCAGTAACAAGTATTGTTACATTTTCTAATTTAGCCATCATTTCTTTTACAGATTCAATGGTACTATCTTCTAATCCATCAAAAGGATTTTCTAATAGTAACAATGTTTTTCTACAAAACAGCGCCCTAGCTAAGAGCACCCCTTGTTTAATTTTTTCTGGAAGCTTTTTGCCTGCTGGATCAATATCGGTGTCAAAACCTATTTCTAATTCACCAATAAATGATTCCAGTCCTGTAGATTTTGTAAGTTGATACAACTCTTCATTGCTGATATTTTTATCTCCCATCGTGATATTATCTCGTATGGTACCTTGGAAAATATCTTGTTGACTGATAAGCACCCCGGTACTAGACCTTAGAGAGTCAATGGAATAGCTACCTAAGGCTATATTATTAATTCTTATAGCGCCAGTAAAATTTGTGTAAGTTCCAGTAAGTAAGCGCAGCAAGGTTGATTTTCCGGAACCTGAATTACCAACAATCAATACCTTTTCTCCAGGTTGTACTTCTAAATTAATTTCAGATAATACATTTTTACCGTTTGGATAATGAAATGAAACATTTTTGAAATCAATTTTCATCCCATTTGATTCTGCAATTATTTCAGTGCCAGCACTTTCTAGTTCGGCACTTTTAATTTTATCTAGTTTTTCAATTGCTGTTAAGGTATCGTATGCCTTATCTAATGTTTGTATTAATTTTTCTACAGAGCTAATAACGGCAAGAATTACAATATCTGCAGCGATAAATTGACCAATATTAATTTGCTGATTGAGTAACAAGTAAACACCCACAATTAACATGGATGCAGTAATAATAATTTTGAATACCACAAGACTCCAAAACTGCGTTAATAAAATTTTGAAGTAGCTTGTGCGTGCAACTAAATAGTTACTAACTAAATCATCTGTTTTATCAATGTGCAAAGATGTTTTTTTAGCATATTTAAAGGTTTTTACTACCCTTGCTAATTCTTGTAGCCATGCTGCTGTTTTGTATTTATAATCACTAGCCAATAAGTTTTTAGTAAAACCTTTTGGTAGCGTTGTTGCTAGTATAACATATAAAAGCACAACTAGTACAATACCAAAGGCAATAAACACTGGATGGTAAAGTGATAATAAAATGATACCAAACAAAATTTGAATAAAAGCCGCAGGAATTTCTAGTAAAATCTTTTCAATACCCTTTTGTAAAGTAATGGTATCAAAAAATCGATTGACAAGTTCTGGCAAATAGTAGTTGTCTAATTTTTCAATATTCAAATGTGGAATTTTGTGCGCAAAACTTAAGGCGTCCCTGGTATAAATTTTTTGTTTGATTTTTTCAATAATCTGAAGTTGTCTGATTTGAAAAAGGCCGTTTAAAAAAACGCCTAATACAACAACGGCAATAAGCACCACAATCGAAGTGGATAGCGCACCTGCCATTACAAATCCAATTATACTTTGTATGCCAAGGGGCGTAACAAGCTGAACTAGTCCAGCAAGTATGGCATAAATATAAATTGCTGACACTTCTTTTTTGTCAAGCTGTAAAATGGCTACTAATTTTCTAGCAGCTACAATCGGTGTAATTTTCTTATAAGTCATCATATTTATATAAAGGGTCTATTTCTGAACATGCTTCCATTTCAAATACGGGTTTGATAATACCATCTTTTAAACCGTACACCCAACCATGAAGGTGAGGCCTTTGTTCATTTTGCCATGCTTTTTGTATAATAGAAGTTTTAGATAATTGTAAAACCTGTTCTTGTACATTTAATTCTACGAGACGGTCAAACTTGCGCTCTTCATTGGTATGTGTATCAAGTTCTGTTTTATGAAACCTGTAAACATCTTTTATATTTTTGAGCCACATGTTTAATATTTTATTGTAACTGTGGTTTGACATAGCAGCTTTAACACCACCACATCCATAGTGCCCACACACAATTACATGTTTTACCTTTAAATACGTAACCGCATAGTCTAGTACACTTAATAAATTAACATCGGTATGCACTACCATGTTGGCAATATTTCTGTGTACAAAAATTTCGCCGGGCTGCGTATTTGTGATTTCGTTGGCTGGCACACGGCTATCGCTGCACCCAATCCATAAAAAATCTGGGGTTTGAATTTCAGAAAGCCTAGAAAAAAATCCAGGATCATCAAGTTTACGTTCTTCTGCCCAAGCCTTATTTTCTAAAAGTAGTTTTTCGTAGATTTTCATTTTTTTGTATAATTTATGAGCAAATGGTTGGGATTGTATTCATGTAAACTAAACGATACTGAAATGTTTTTTAAATGAACGTGACATAAAAAATCATTTATTTCATCAATGACATCTTTGTCAATAAAATCGGCTTTTTTAACATCAATTAATACAAAAGAATTATTGGGAAGCGACTCTAATTTTTGTTTGATTATAGCTTTATTTAAAAACGTAATATCTTTTCTAAATCTGATGAGATATTGATTATTGTCTTGTATCATTAAAATGGCAGATTTAAAATTACCACGAATAATAAAAATGACACTTACAATAATTCCAATAGTAATACCTAATAATAAATTGCTAAATAAAATTGCAATGATTGTAATGCAAAAAGGAATAAACTGATTGAACCCTTTTTTAAACATCTCTTTAAACAAACTTATTCTTGCAATTTTATATCCCGTTACAATAAGTATAGCTGCGATAGCGCTTAAAGGTATTTTATTGAGCAAAAAAGGTATACATGCTGCACACACTAATATGAGCACTCCATGAAATATAGCAGCCTGTTTTGTTTTACCACCAGCACTAACATTGGCTGAGCTTCTAACAATTACCGAAGTAATAGGGAGGCCACCAATTAAACCAGAAAGTATATTTCCAATTCCTTGCGCCTTTAATTCTTGATTAGATGGTGTTACTCTTTTTAAGGCATCCAATTTGTCGACAGCCTCAATGCCCAAAAGCGTTTCAAGTGAGGCAATCACGGCCAGCATAAATCCGGCTAACCAAACCTCATGATTTCCAATTTCATGAAAGTTAGGAAAGGTAAAAAACGATAAAAATTCCTTCATATTATTAGCAACCGGTAACGATACCAAGTGTTTTTGTTCAAGTGGTATCATATCTAATAGCGGAGCACCAAAGGTGTTAAGTGCTACTGCTAAAAGTACAACAACGAGTGGCCCTGGCACATAATGTACCCATTTGCTACTCTTGTAATTGAATTGCTCCCAAAGTATTAATAGAATAAGAGACACGAAACCAATGAGCACTGACATGGGTGTCAAAAACTCTACCGCTGTTAAAATAGTGGTGATGGTGTTGTTATGATCGTCTTGTAAAAATGATTCATCCCCTTCAAAATCTGCATCATAACCAAGTAAGTGCGGAATTTGTTTCATCATTAAAATAATTCCAATTGCAGCAACCATTCCTTTGATCACAGCATTGGGAATATAGTCACCTACAATACCGCCTTTTAAAAAAGCAAATAAAATTTGAAAAGCGCCGGCAATTAAAACAGCTAACAAAAAAGTTTCAAAACTTCCTAATTTAATAAGCATGGCAGAAACCACAAATGTTAAGCTGGCCGCGGGCCCAGATACGCTTAACTGTGATCCGCTTAATTGTCCAACTACAATACCCCCAATAATGCCCGCAATAATACCTGAAAAAATTGGTGTACCAGATGCTAACGCAATGCCAACACAAAGTGGCAGCGCTACCAGTAGTACTACAATGGATGCAGAAATGTTGTCACCCAAGTGTGCGTATAATTTTTTCATTTATTGTATTTGATAAAACCCAAATTAATCTAGTTGAACTAGTATATATGCTGTTGTGCTTATACAAATAATTTGTTGGGAGGCGGGACGGGTACATCACTCGTATGGTGAACAGGTATGATCGCCTGAAATGCAGCATATGAAGTTGGTAAACCACTATGCATGCTAAGGTCGTAATGAACTATTGGGTCTTGGTTGTCAACATATGAGTCGTTGCATTTGCTCAATTCTTTGATGCTTGAGCCCGAACAGTTGATTTCTTCATTTAGTTGATTGTCAAATAGCATTTCACCAATTTCACGAACGGGCAATACCTGTATTAGGAGTACTCCCATTAAAATGATATTTATTAAGTTTCGCTTCATGATGATCTACAAATATAACACCCGGGTATTACAACAATTGGAGTGTTAAATAGTTTAACATGTTTATAGGCTTTATTTGACAACGTTTTGACAATCAATGTTTTATTTAAATGTTTAAACCGCCACAGGCGCTAATTACCTGACCGGTTACATAGGAACTCATGTCACTCGCCAAAAAGAGCGTCGTGTTGGCGATTTCTTCTGCTTTTCCAAACCTACCTAATGGTATTTTGCTTAAAAAAGCGGTAGCGGCTTCCCCTTCTTTTAAATAATGGGTCATGTCGGTTTCAACAAAACCAGGGGCAATGGCATTGCACCTAATATTTCTACTTCCAAGTTCTAGGGCCACAGATTTGGTAAACCCAATAATACCCGCTTTACTAGCGGCATAACTGCTTTGGCCTGCATTGCCTCTAATACCTATGATTGAACTCATGTTGATGATGCTACCAGACCTCGCTTTCATCATGGGTCTAATAACCTGCTTAGTCATGTTAAACACACTCTTTAAGTTGGTGTCCATCACTTCATCCCATTGTTCTGCGTTCATGCGGAGCAATAAATTATCTTTTGAAATACCTGCATTGTTTACGCAAATATCAACAGTTCCAAAACTTGCTACTACATCATTTACAAAGGCTTCACACTCCTCAAAAACACCTGCATTGCTTTGATATGCCTTTGCTTTAACACCCAGGGCTTCAATTTGGCTTACTAAAGCATTTGCTTTTTCGGCACTACCGCTACTAACGTAGGTAAATGCAATATGGCTTCCTTGTTCTGCTAATTTTAATGCAATTGCAGCGCCAATTCCACGGGCTGCACCTGTTACGATCGAGACTTTGCCTGCTAGTAATTTCATATCCAGTATTTATAGATATGTAGAACGAATTTTAGCTATGCATATTGTTGTAAAAGCAACAATAATTCATCGATGTACCTGCGGTCGTTGCTGAGTCTTGGCACTTTATGCTGCCCCCCCAGTTTTCCTTTATTTTTAAGCCATGTATGAAACAATCCCCCCGGTAGGGCGGTAACTTTTGGAAGCCCAAGTGCGATGTCTTTGTAACGTTTGGCTTCGTAGTCGCTATTTAAGGATTTTAAGTTTTGGTCTAGCGCTATTGTAAAGGCGCTTAGGTTTTCCGGCGTATTTTCAAATTCGATAAGCCATTCGTGTGCCCCTTGGTTTTGATCTCCAAAATAAATGGGTGCAGCCGTATAATCTTTCACCACAAGCCCTGTAGTTTTTGCTGCAGCTGCGATGGCTTTGTCAGTATTATCTACCATCACTTCTTCGCCAAAAGCATTGATAAACTGTTTGAGTCTCCCCGTTACTACAATTCGGTAAGGCGAAAGACTTGTAAATTTAATCGTGTCACCTACTAAATAGCGCCATAGGCCACCATTGGTGCTAATGACAAGTGCATAATTTTTATCAAGCTCCACTTTATCTAGTCCAATAGTGCGCGGTTTTTCTTTTCCGTATTCTTCGGTGGGCATGAACTCATAAAAAATACCATGGTCTAAAAACAAAAGCATGCCTTCTACACTTGGGTCATCTTGCGCTGCAAAAAAACCTTCGGAGGCATTATACATTTCTAAGTAATGACAACCGGGTCCAATTAATTTTTGAAACTGCTCTTTATAGGGCGTAAAAGAAACACCACCATGAATGTATAATTCTAAACTTGGCCACACTTCTTTTAAAGTTTGCTTGCCTGTAATTTCTAAAATTCTTTTAATGAGTAAAAGTGTCCAAGTAGGAACGCCAGATATAGAAGTTACATTTTCAAGAATGGTAGATTGTGCTAGCTGTTCAATTTTTGTTTCCCATTCATCCATGAGTGCAATGGATAATTCTGGTGTGCGAATCCAGTTGGCCCACATGGGTGTATTTTGAAGTAGTACGGCGCTTAAATCGCCCACACTAATGTCGTCGTTGATCTTACTTATTTGATGACTTCCACCAATTACGAGCCCCTTACCAGTTAGTAAATCACTATCATTGTTAAATTTATAATATAGCGCTAATACATCTTTTGCTGCTTGGTAATGACAATCTTCTAAACTTTCTTCGGTGATTGGAATGAATTTGCTTTTGTCTGAAGTGGTGCCGCTACTTTTTGCAAACCAATGTACAGGTGTATTCCATAGCACTTGCTCTTCTCCTTCAAAAAGCCTATCAATAAAGGGTTTCAGATCTTCGTATTCACTAATTGGAACGGCTTCTTTAAATTTTCGGATATTAAATATTTCGTTGAAACCATATTTTCTACCAAAGGATGTGTACTGTCCATGCGTCACTAAATCTTGTAACACTTCTCTTTGTGTTGCTACAGGATTTGCAACCCATCTTTCAATATGCGCAATTCTTAAAAGGGCAAGTCGTGATATGGCAGGACTTAAAAATTTCATGTGAATTAAAGCTTAGCTTCTTTTCCCATTTCAATAATCCAATCTTTTCTACGTAGCGTAAAATTGGTTCCTAAATATAAACGTCGTACGTCTTCATCTTCTGCTAATTCTTCGGCAGTTCCGTGCTTAAATATTTTTCCTTCAATTAATAGGTAGGCTCTATCACAAATCGATAAGGTTTCATTTACATTGTGGTCTGTAATTAAAATCCCAATATTTTTTGTTTTTAATTTAGCTACTACGGTTTGAATATCTTCTACTGCGATTGGATCAACGCCTGCAAATGGTTCATCTAATAAAATAAATTTTGGGTCCACCGCTAGTGCTCTCGCGATTTCTGTTCTTCGTCTTTCGCCACCACTTAAACTATCTCCATTATTTTTTCGAACGAGTTGTAAATTAAATTCGTCGAGCAAAGATTCTAATTTTAATAATCTTTCTTCTTTAGAAAGCGAAGTCATTTCCAGTACCGCTAAAATATTGTCTTCTACACTGAGGCTTCTAAAAACGCTTGCTTCTTGAGGTAAATAGCCAATACCCATTTGTGCTCTTTTGTACATGGGTAGCTTTGTAATGTCTTCTTCATTTAAAAATACCGTGCCTTCGTCCGGTTTAATAAGACCCACCACCATATAAAAAGTAGTTGTTTTACCAGCACCATTGGGCCCAAGTAAACCTACAATTTCACCCTGTTTTACTGTTACGCTTACGTTGTTTACAACGGTTCTGCCCTTGTAACTTTTTTGGAGCGCACTTGTATGTATGATTCCGTTCAAAATAGTTGCTTTCTACAAAAATAGGGCTTATAAGCCTTTTGTGTATCAGGTTTTGCTACATCTTAACCTTTTATAATACCTTTATATTTGTTTACTATAACAATTTTTATATTTGCCCCCCATAAAGCAGCAATCATGAAAGTAACGGATCATTTACAGCAGGCAAAAGACACCCTTATTTCTTTTGAAGTCTTACCTCCATTAAAAGGTAAAACCATCAATACTTTATATGAGCATTTAGACCCTTTAATGGAGTTTAAACCTTCTTGGATTAATGTAACCTACCACCGTAGTGAAACCATGTTTAAGAAAAAGGTAGATGGTACTTTTGAAAAAGTAGAAGTGCGAAAACGCCCTGGTACTGTTGGTATTTGTGCGGCTATTATGAACCACTACCAAGTGGACGCCATTCCACACATTATTTGTGGTGGATTTACGAAAAGAGAAACGGAAGATGCGCTCATTGATTTAGACTTTTTAGGGATAGACAATGCACTTGTGTTAAGAGGGGACGCTGCAAAAAATGAGTCATCTTTTGAACCTGAAAAAGATGGCAATCATTTTGCCATCGATTTAATTAAGCAGGTAAATAACATGAATAACGGTGTTTATTTAGATGAAGATATTAAAAACGGCGGCCAAACAAAATTTTGTGTGGGCGTTGCCGGATATCCAGAAAAACATTTTGAAGCACCGAATTTAGAAATTGATTTAAAGCATTTAAAAAACAAAGTGGATGAAGGCGCAAGCTACATCATGACACAAATGTTTTTTGACAATCAAAAATTTTATGATTTCGTGAAAGCCTGTAGGGATATGGGTATTAGCGTTCCTATCATACCAGGACTTAAACCTATTACCAATAAAAAACAGCTCTCTGTTTTGCCCCGAATATTCCATGTAGATATTCCAACAGAACTTTCTAATGCGATTAATAAATGTAAAACAGATGCAGATTGTGAGCAAGTAGGAACCGAATGGTTGATACAGCAAAGTAGGGAGCTCAAAGCATTTGGCGTACCTGTACTACACTATTATACACTCGGAAAACCAAAAGTTATCTTTAACGCCGTTAAAGAATTGGTGTAATTATTTGGTAGGTGGTTTTTTACTTTTTACTTGAATAATATCGTCAAACTGTTCGATTGTTAATTGTTTAGCAATGATGCGTTTGTCTTTGTCTAACAAATAAACGGTAGGTGTTTTATAGATATCATAAAGTTGTCTGTAATTGGCCCTACCTGCTTTTTCATCCGCCTCTTTTGCAGCTTTTGTTTGATAGGCGTGGATCCAATTTTTTAAGTTTTTTTCTACTACAAATTTTTTCCAAGCCGCTTGTTCCGCGTCGTAAATATTTACACCAATCATGGTCATACCCACTGCTTTCCACTTGGCTCTGTAAAAAGAATCTAGTCTTGGTAGTTCTTCTTTGCAATGCCCACAATTAGGATCATAGAAGACCACCATGGTATAGGTAGCGGGTAGATTATAGAGTGAAACTGCTTTACCTAAAGAATCCACCAAATCCAGTGCTGGTGCGGGTAATCCGAGTTGATTGGCCATTAAGCTATAGGCTCTTTCGGTGACTGTTTTTCGAGATGCTGGATTTAAAATAACGGTATCACCTTTGGCGTAAAAGTTTTCAAATAAATACACAAACACTTTGTCTTGACCCATAAATTCTGGTGCCATGTATTTATTGGTGAACTTGGTAAGTAAGTATGGATAAATTTCTTTTCCTGTTTTTGCCATCAGTAACATGTACTTTACTTCTTCGATAAGAGAGTCTGGTTCAGCAGAAACATAGTACTTAAAATATTCGTCTAATTTGGCTTCAAAAAATGGAGTTCTTAAAAGTCTGTCATCATTAAAAAGTACGTCATCCCAAAAATGATTTTTCACAAAACGGTAAGGCGCCAACGAATCGGGCTTTCCGTTAACGATAGGCACAGCAGGGGCTACAGGGCGTTTCATCGCACTAAAAAGCATGGCTAATAATGAGCCTGGATATTTTTTTACAATATCGTTTCGGTAACCTTCTACCAATTTATCTACCCTGCCATATTCATCTGCTAACCGAGTAGAATCGGCTTTGGTTTTAGCTGTATTAAATTCGTTTCTGATGTTTTGTAACTGTTGACCTTTTTCTGAAGAGAAACCTATATAGGCTTTAAATAAATCGTTGTCTTGTGAACCGGTAATGGTTGCTTTTTCTTTAATGGTGGTATCGCCTTCAATATTAAAATGTTGGACGTCGTCCATTAAAAATTCGAACTGCTTGGTAATTTGCGGTGTAACAACAAAATATACGCCACTTGTTAACTTTGTATCTCCTTTAAAAACGCCTTGACCATTTGCATCCAACATAGTGGAGTCGACAAGCACTAAACTTTTACCATAGTAACTCCCGATATACACTTTACAATTTGTAAGGGGCTTTAATTTGATACTAATACGCCTTCCAGCTGGGTTTGTTTGTGCACTAATTGCGCTATTCAAACATATCAGTGTTAAAAAGGTGATACAAGATTTTGCTAAAAAGTTCTTCATACAATTAAATTCTAGGCAAATTTAGGTAATTAGACCATGCAGCCTCTCAAACCATCTTATATTTGCATGCAGTGAGAAAACAAAAAAGACAGCCCATTTTAGAACAGGTATTGGTACAAGACTATGCAGCTGAGGGCAAGGCATTAGCACGTGTAGATGGCAAAGTGGTATTTATTGAAGGCGCCGTACCTGGCGATGTTGTAGATGTGCAACTCAAAAAAAATAAGGCCGATTGGGCAGAAGGCTTTGTGGTATCCTTTAAATCCTATTCCGAAGACCGGGTGCAGCCCTTTTGTACGCATTTTGGTATTTGTGGAGGTTGTCAGTGGCAAATGCTTCCTTATGCAAAACAACTCGTGTATAAACAACAGCAAGTAACAGATAATTTAACCAGAATTGGACGCGTTCACTTGCCGGCTATTAACCCCATTATTGGGGCGAGTCAAACGGAGTTGTACCGCAATAAAATGGAATACACGTTTGCTACAAAAAAATATATTCCTTCAGCATTGTTTAGGGAAATGAAAGCCGCAGGTGCCGATTTTTCGAATCAACCTGGCGCTGCTGGTTTTCATGTGCGCGGTTTTTTTGATAAAGTGGTAGAGATAGACACATGTCATTTGCAAGAAGAGCCCACCAACTTCATTCGTAAAATGGTAGCACAGTATGCGTTAGATCATGATCTTCCATACTACGATGTAAAGCAGCATACAGGCTGGTTACGTAATATGTTTGTGCGTAATACCACAACAGGTGAACTTATGATCAATGTTGTATTTGGTTATGAAGATGAACCACACCGCCTTGCATTACTAGATCAACTACTAGCGGCGTTTCCAGCAATTACAACATTACTGTATACCATCAATCCAAAACGAAATGATAGTTTGTATGATCTAGACCCAAAAACATATTTTGGAAATGGAAGCATCACCGAAAAACTAGAAAAATTTTCGTTTAAAATTAGTCCTAAATCATTTTTTCAAACCAATACCAAGCAGGCCGAAAAACTGTATCAAGTAACACGTGAATTTGCTGAATTAGACGGTTCGCAAGTGGTATATGATTTGTATTGTGGTACTGGAAGTATTGGTATTTTTTTAAGCGAAGGCGCTAAAAAAGTAGTGGGTGTAGAAGTCGTAGCTGATGCCATCGAAGATGCAAAAATTAACGCTGCACTCAACAATTTAAACCACACTGCATTTTTTGCTGGTGACGTTATTGATATTGTAGATGACGCTTTTTTTGCCACGCATGGTAAGCCAGACGTAGTTATCACAGATCCGCCTAGAGCAGGCATGCACGATAAACTTGTAAAAAAATTATTAGAAATAGCAGCCCCAACTATTGTATACGTGAGTTGTAATCCTGCTACACAGGCTAGAGATTTAGCGCTCCTTGATGAAAAATATGAGGTCACTAAAATTCAGCCGGTAGATATGTTCCCGCACACACTTCATATAGAAAATGTAGTGCAGTTAAAGTTAAAGTCTTTGAATGTAGGATAAGATCACTTTTTAATAAATCAGTATGACAGAATTTAGACCCAGCAGATTCGAAATATTACCCGCAGTTATTAAAAACCTTTTAATCATTAATGGGATATTTTTTTTGGCACAAATCACATTTCCAGAATCACCCACTGCAAATTTTAGTTTGGAAGATATGTTTGCATTACATGCTTGGCAAAGTGAATTATTTAAGCCATGGCAGTTGGTGACACACTTATTTATGCACGGCGATTTTTACCATATTTTAGGTAATATGTTTGCCCTTTGGATGTTTGGGTCAGTGTTAGAAAATTTATGGGGCTCTAATCGATTCATTACTTTTTATTTTGTTTGTGGACTCGGTGCAGCACTTATTCATTTGTTGTTTTTAAGTTACGAGTTAACACCTCTAATACAAGAGTTTCAAACTAGAGAAAAGCTAGGTTTAATGAACGAGGCTGTTGCTTTCAAGTACAATCAAATCATTAATACCGCCACACTTGGCGCTAGTGGTGCAGTATTTGGCATATTGGCTGCGTTTGTTTACTTGTTTCCTAACACCTATATCTATTTGTACTTTTTTGTACCCGTTAAAGCAAAGTGGGTAGGGCTTATTTATTTTGGATTTGAAGTGTTTAGTGCGGTGCAAAATGCAGCTGGCGACAATGTTGCAAGATGGGCCCACGTTGGTGGCGCACTTGTAGGACTTATAATTGTCATTACCTGGAACAAAACCAACAAAAAAACGTTTTACTAGTATAAAGCCAATTCATGCCACAACAACGTTTTATGTCAAATAGAAAAATGCTACTTGGAGAAGACAGCAATGCGCTTGTTTTTTTATTTGCAGTAAACATGATCATTTTTGTGCTGATTAGTTTTCTAAAAACAGTGTATTATTTAACGGATACGCCTTTAGAACTTTTTGAGCGTCAAATTGTGGATTGGTTTAGAATGCCTGGCAGTTTTTTAGCTGTCATGTATAAGCCATGGACTTTTTTGATTCACTTTTTTAGCCAATACCATTTTTGGCAGTTGGTGAGTAGTATGTTATGGCTTTGGAGTTTTGGATATATTTTTCAAGATTTATCGGGCAATAAACACGTTATTCCTGTATACATTTATGCAGGCGCTGCAGGTGCGATAGCCTTTTTAACGGCTAATGCGCTGCTGCCTTCCATGGTAAATGTGGCGCAACCCATTATGGGCGCGGGTGCTAGTGTTGTTGGTATTGCCGTGGCTACCACAGTATTGGCTCCAAAGTATAAGTTGTTTCCGCTTGTATACGGCGGCATTCCACTTTGGGTATTGACCCTAATTTTTTTGGTATTGGATTTTTCAACGGCTCTTGGAACACCATCAATCCTTATGTCACATATTATAGCGGCACTAGTAGGTTTTGGATACATGAAACTTTTACAAAATGGCACCAATCTAGGAGATCGGATGGTTCGTTTTTACCAATGGGGTAATGGGTTATTTGAACCCGCAGAACTTCGCGAAAAGAAATCCAATACTATAAAAAACTCGTCTACAGAAAATGAATTGAATGCTATTTTAGATAAAATGAATATCGTAGGATATGATAATTTAACGGAAAAAGAAAAAGCATTTTTGAAATCTGCGAGTCAGGAATAATTTTTTGTTCCCGTCATTAATTCTTATTTTTAATGTATGGCGAAAAGTTTTATCAGGCGGGCAACCAAAACGGTAATTTTAAGTATCAATTTATTGGTTGTTTTTATTTTCTTATTGGCCTGTTTAACGCCTTTTGCACCTACTGGCACTTGGTGGATTTTAGGATTTACAGGTTTAGTGGTACCTTATGCAATCACTATTTTATTTTTCTTCGCTATTTTTTGGCTTATCGTTAAACCCAAGCTATCACTCATTTCTATCGTGGCACTTTGTATCGGATGGCAACAAATAGGAGTTATTGCCGCAGTAAAACCGGGTCCCATGTTGTCCGACCGAAAAAGAGAAAATCACATCCGAATTATAGATTGGAATATTCAAAGTTTTAATGGGTTGTCCAAAAAGCCACTCGTTAAAAAGCAAATACGCAAAGATATTGCTGCTAGCATTTTACTTTTAGAACCTGATGTTGTTTGCTTACAAGAATTTAATAGTTCCGAATCGGGCGGCGCGCAAACAAATAATATTGCGCTATTTAAAAAGCGGTATAAATATTTTTATTTTTCTAAAGACTACACTAGAAATGCCGGGGCTTACCAATCGGGCTGTATTATTTTTTCTAAGTATCAAATAATTGATTCTGGAAAAATTAAATTCCCGGTAGCAGAAAGTCTAATTTATGTCGATATTTTAAAAGGCGAGGATACCATTCGAATATTTAATACCCACCTTCAATCGTTTAAATTCAAGCAAAACGATTATTCTGATATTGAAAAAATTAAAGAGCAAGACGCTAAAACCATTGACGCTTCTATGAACCTGTTTAATAAAATGGGTCAGGCATTTAAAAGAAGGGGTCCGCAATCTGAGCTTGTTAAAAAATCTTTAGGTTCCTCGCCGCATCCATCTATCATTTGTGGCGATTTTAATGATGTACCTAATTCCTATACCTATTTTACCATCCGAAACAACTGGAAGGATGCATTTTTACAAAAAGGATTTGGTATTGGCAGTAGTTTTACTACCCTCGCTCCAACGCTTCGTATCGATTATATTTTAGCAAGCCCTCAGTTTGACATTGTTACATTTGATATGATCGACGAAGGGCTTAGTGACCATGTAATGCTGGTTTCTGACGTACAATTAAAAAAATAAAATACCTTCGTGACCTCATGGCACCTTTAAAAGTATACAATTCGTTAACGCGTCAAAAAGAAGTATTTACACCTATCAATGCGCCTTATGTGGGTATGTATGTGTGTGGTCCTACTGTTTCTGGCGAAAGCCATTTGGGACATGCGAGGCCCTTTATCACTTTTGATGTGGTATTTCGTTATTTACAGCACCTCGGTTACAAAGTGCGTTATGTAAGAAATATTACGGATGCTGGACACTTTGAAGAAGAAGGTAGAGAAGCTGAAGATAAAATTGCAACAAAAGCAATCCTTGAAAAATTAGAACCCATGGAGCTGGTGCAGAAATACACCAATATGTTTCATTGGGCCATGCAGCAGTTTAACAATTTGCCACCAAGTATTGAGCCTACTGCAACGGGTCATATTGTGGAGCAAATCGAAATGATCAAGCGTATCATTGCAGATGGTTATGCTTATGAAGCCAATGGCTCTGTTTATTTTAATGTAGAAAAATACAACACAGACTTTTCTAAAAAAGGACAACCTTACGGCATATTAAGCGGCCGCAATTTAGAAGATCAACTCGATACAACTAGGGAGCTAGATAACCAAGACGAAAAGCAAAACAAATCTGATTTTGCATTATGGAAAAAAGCACCCCCAGAACATATCATGCGCTGGCAAAGCCCATGGGGAGAAGGTTTCCCGGGTTGGCATATTGAGTGCTCTGCGATGAGTTCAAAATATTTAGGAAAAAAATTTGATATACATGGTGGTGGAATGGATTTACAATTTCCACACCACGAATGTGAAATTGCACAGAGCACCGTTTGTAATCATGTGGCACCTGCCAATTACTGGCTGCACAATAATATGATAACCATCAACGGTAAAAAGATGGGTAAGAGTTATAACAACGTTATCAAACTCTCCGAACTTTTTGCGGGCACGCATCCAATATTAGAGCAAGCATACGCGCCAAATACGGTTCGATTCTTTATTTTACAAAGTCATTATAGAGGCACACTTGATTTTAGTAACGAAGCGCTAATTGCTGCCGATAAAGCGGCAAAGCGTTTATGGGAAGCCTATGAGTGGTTGTCTAAATTACAAGTTTCGGATGTAACATCTGCGCCTAGTGATGTTGAGTTGGATAAAAAAGTAAACGCGCTTGTTGATGATTTTGCATTGTTTATGAATGATGATTTTAGCACACCTAAAGTGCTTGCAAATATGTTTGAACTAGTGCCTATCATTAATGGCATTAAAGATAAACACACAGCACTGACAGCGTTATCTAATAGCACTTTACTACATCTACAGCGTTCTTTAAAAATTTACCTCGAAGATATTTTTGGACTCGTTGCGCCTTCTGCCGCAAACACTGCAGTACTAGATGGCGTATTACAATTACTTATTGAAATGCGCAGTCAAGCCAAAGCAAGTAAAGATTTTGTCACATCAGATAAAATCCGAAATCAACTGATGGCCCTAGGTATTCAACTGAAAGATGAGAAAGACGGTAGCGTTAGTTATTCTGTATCAAACTAATGATTGCAATCGTCGGCGTGTGCATGATTATGTACCCTACACAGCTTATAGTTCAAATAATGTGCTATTACCACCAGTAAAACTGCAGGAAGCAGCAACATGAGGCTGTGCGAATGAAGCATTGATTTTATAAAAAGCAAACTAATGCCCGCTGCAAATAACAGCATTGGATAATAACTATGGTGGTGTTTTTTACGCCCATGGTATAAAGAGTAAACACCCACAATAAAGGCCAGCGTAATCATTATCAATTCAAAGCCTTGGTTTTCTATAATATTGATTCCAAAAAGAGGCAAACTGCTCAAAATAAGAGGAAGCACCGCGCAATGTATGGCGCACGCAACCGATGCGGCAATACCAAAAGCGTCCCAATTGATTTTGAATTTCATACATACAAAGGTACACTATTGCAACTATGTTGCAAAATGTTAAAATGCCCTTGTGGAGCGGCAATAACCGTAACTTTGAACCCAATTCGAATAGTATGAGCAAGAAACTAGCAATTTACCTGTTGTTTTTTACCCTTCTTTTGGCAGGGTTCTATTACTTCTTGTTTCGCGGCACCGATAACTGGAAGCCCAAACTAACCACCCTCGGTTATGTGAAGCCATTTAAGTTTACCACACAAAATGGTAAATCATTTACCAATGAAGATTTAAAAGGGAAGGTAACCGTGGTTCAATATTTTTTTACAACTTGTAAAGGTATTTGCCCGCGCATGCATGAAAGTATGCGTACTATTTATGAAGCCAACAAATCCAATCCTGATTTTTTAATTGTGGCGCACACCTGTAATCCAGAAACCGATTCGGTGGCACGTCTTAAAAAATATGCCGACTCTTTACAAATTGATACTAAAAAATGGGTACTACTTACAGGAAGAAAAGATAGTTTGTACCAAATGGCCAGAAGCTCGTATTTGCTAGATGATCCAAAAAATAATGTAGAAAAAATTGAAGATCAATTTATACATACGCAGTTTTTTGCCCTTGTAGACCGTAATGGAAAAGTACGCGGACAAGTATACGACGCCCTCAAACAAACAGATTTGCAGCAACTTCAAATAGACCTCAAAAAATTATTAGCAGAAAGTATTTCAGGCACTTTTGTAAATGGAGTATTTACCAACAACCCCCAATAAATAATAGGTGGAACAAAAAATAATTGATCTATTAAAAAGAAGTAGTTTAAGTATTACGGATAGCAGGAAAAAAATTCTAGAAAGTTTTTTTCAGGAAAATTCGGCATTGGCACATGCAGATATTGAAGACTATGTGGGAGAAGATTTTGATCGCGTTACCATTTATAGAACCCTTCAAACCTTTGTAGACAAAGGGATTATCCATACTATACCTACGCCAGACAATGCCGTTTTATATGCACTTTGCAAAGACAGTTGCAGTGCTGGCCATCACCACGACAATCATGTTCATTTTATTTGTGACAATTGTAATAAAACCTTTTGTTTAGAACATGTAGTTGTACCCACTGTACATATGCCGGTTGGTTTTGCTGCTTCACAAATTGATATGGTGGTAAGTGGGATTTGTAATTATTGTAATGCTACAACTTAAATTTTGCTATGATATTTATTACTGGCGCTAGCGGTTTACTCGGATCTTCATTGATAGAAACCTTGTTTGAAAAACATACGGGCACTTCGCCACTCCAAATTCGTGCACTATACCGAAAGCAAATCCCTGCAATAAAATTCGCAGAAAAAATCGAGTGGATCGAAGGCGATGTACTGGATGTTGTTGTGTTAGAAGAAGCCATGAAAGGTGTGGAGCAGGTATACCACTGCGCGGCTATTGTGTCTTTTCATCCAAAGCTAAAACAGAAGATGCACGCCACCAATATCGACGGCACTGCAAATGTTGTAAATGCATGTATAGATGCCGGCATTAAAAAGTTGTTATTTGTAAGTTCGGTAGCTGCACTAGGTAGAATAAGAGAAGATGGTCCTATCAATGAAACGATGAACTGGTCTGCAGAAACGAGTAATAGTGAATACGGTAAAACAAAATATTTAGCCGAAATGGAAGTGTGGAGGGGGATTGGAGAAGGTCTCGACGCTGTCATTGTAAATCCAGTTATTATTTTGGGTAGTGGTAGTTGGCATACCGGGTCTACAAGTATCTTTAAATCGGCGTATAACCGTTTTCCGTGGTATACAACAGGTGTGAGTGGGTTTGTAGACGTTAAAGACGTCTCAAATGCCATGACCCTACTCATGAATAGTAGTATTAAGTCACAGCGTTATATTATTAGCGGTCATAATACCCCTTACCGCACCATATTTAATTTAATTGCCGACGCTTTTAAAGTGCCCCGTCCATCTAAAAGAGTAACGCCCTTATTTGCTGCCATTGTGTGGAGGATCGAAGCAGTAAAAACCTTTTTTACAGGTAGTTCACCACTGTTAACCAAGGAAACGACGTTAACAGCACAGGCTGCTGTCTATTTTGACAATAGTAAACTACTAAAAGCCTTACCTGATTTTTCTTATACGCCACTTGAAGAAACAATCAATAGAGTAGCAGAAGAGTTAAGGGTAAAATATAAGTTGAAGGGATAGTTGTATAGATACACAACTAGCAACTAGTCCATTACTTTTTTCCAGAGTTCGGGGATTCTTTTGATCCATACTAGTTCACGTCTTTTTGCTGATGCTTCTGTGGCAGGAAAGCCCATATAGGTTTTGCCACCTTCTAAATTATTGGTAACGCCAGCCTGTCCTAAAACCACGGCACCTGCTCCAATTCGAATTGTTTTATTAACACCAACCTGACCCCATAGGGTAACACCGTCTTCCAAAATAGTACCTCCAGCAATTCCAACCTGCGCGGCAAGCAAACAGTTTTTTCCAATAATGGTATCGTGTCCAATATGGACCTGATTGTCAATTTTTGTGCCTGCTCCAATTTTAGTGATGGCAGTTACGCCTCTATCAATGGTACAGTTGGCACCAATTTCTACTCCATCTTCAAGTACCACAGATCCACAGCTTTCCATTTTTTTAAACCACTGGTCTCTATTTTTTTTAGTGTTATAATAGAATGCATCGCTACCAATAATGCTACCTGCTTGTACAATAACGTTGTCTCCAATAACGGTGTTATCTAATATGCAAACACCCGGATAGATTCTACAATTTTTTCCAATGCGAACATGATTACCAATAAAAGCATGCGGCATAATATAAGTACCCTCTCCTATGAAAGCATTGTCTGCTATAGGTTCTGTCGCTTTTAGTACAGGATTAAAATGATGCACTATAGTAAGGTAAGATTCAAATGGATCCTTGGTAACGAGTATTGTTTTTCCTTCCGGTACGGTAACATCTGATGTATTGATGATGATAAAACTAGCTGCACTATTAAGGCAGGTATCATAATATTTTGGATGGTCTACAAAAACTAAATCTCCGGGTTCCACCACATGAATTTCATTGATACCATATACGTTTGCATCTGCATCACCTACAACTTCAGCATCAATTAATTCCGCAATACGACTCACTAAAACAGGATTTGGAAACTTCATACTTAACCATTTGATTGATGTAAAGGTAAGACTCCATGCGCATAAGCATTAAGTGCTCAACTTCATTTTACGCTAGGTGATTTGAAGCACTATACCCATTTGATTCTAAAATGTTAATAAAATTGTTTACAAATAATATTGAATCATCTAAAAGTATTTTTAATATTGTGGTAGGGGAATTTATTTCCCTGTACTTACTAACCCATCCATATATAAAGTCTCGCTTCTGCGAGACTTTTGTTTTCTATATGAATCAGTACTTTATTATCTACAAACCCTACTTAGTTGCTTCTCAGTTTTCGCCCATAGAAAATAAAGAAACACTAGCCAATTACTTTGATGTTCCAAAGGATGTATACCCTGTTGGTAGGCTGGATGCAGATAGTGAAGGCTTACTTATTTTAACAAACGATACTTCTTTAAACCATAAATTATTGCATCCTAGTTTTGCGCATCAGCGTACTTATTATGCACAAG
>CANHCY010000004.1 GCA_947459295.1 Chitinophagaceae bacterium | reverse complement strand
TTATTTAAAGAAGCTACATTTGATCCAGAGCAAGCCATGAGTACTGGTAACGGTATGCAGTCTAACGACGTATTTGGTTTACCTGCAACAAGATCTTATGGTGTTAACGTTAAGTTTACTTTCTAAAATTTTTTAAATACAATTTAGTATGAAACAATTATTTATTGCATCAATCATCCTAATTGCCTTTGGATCTTGTACAAAAGATTTCCAAGCAACCAATCAGGATCCCAATCAAATTTCTGATGAGATGCTTAAGCAAGACTTCAACCTGGTAGGTTCGCCTTTTGCAGGTATGTTGTACGAGCTGCATGGTAATCAGGGTAGTCAAATTGAAGAAGACCTTTGTTACGATTCATGGATGGGTTATATGAACACACCTACTCCATTTACAAGTAATGTAAACAACACTACATATTATGTACGTTGGAACAACTACTGGAATCGTCAGTACAATAACGTAATGTCTCCTTCAAGACAAGTTATCCGTTTAGCTCAAGAAAATGGTTTACCATTATTTGCTACATGGGCTAGACTCATCAGAATTCTATCAATGTCAAGAACATCTGCTATTTATGGTCCAGTAATTTATTCAAATTACGGTTCTACAGCAGCAACAGTTCTTTATGACAGAGAGTCTGATTTATACAATACGTTCTTTGCGCAATTAGATACCATTCAAACACAATTTGCAGCTAACAGAACTTATGCTGGTTTCGCAAAATTTGACCCAAGCTTTAAGGGCAGTATCCCTGCTTGGCAGAAAGTGGTAAACTCACTTCGTCTAAGACTTGCAATCCGTATTTCAAAAGTTAACCCTGCACTTGCTAAAACACAAGGTGAAAGAGCACTTTCTGATGCTGCTGGATTAATCACTACTAACGCAGACAACTTTAATATCTCATTACTAGGTAACATTATGCCAGTTGGTATGATTTGCTTTCAGTGGGATGATGCACGTATGGGTGGTCCAATCGAATCATTTATGGTGGGTTTAAAAGATGGAAGAATTGCGAAGTACTTCTCTCCAGCTGATAATGCAAGTTTATATGCAGACCATCCTACAGTTCCTTACAAAGGAATTAGAAATGGTGCATTTATTGATGCAAAAATCCAACGTGTAACTTTCTCTAAAGTTTCTACTGACTTTAATAGCGTACAAACTAGAAGACACTTTACTGCTTCAGAAGTAGCCTTCTTAAGAGCAGAAGCTGCTCTAAGAGGTTGGACTGGTGCTGGTGATGCAAAAACCAACTATGAAAATGGTGTAAGATTATCATTTGCTGATTGGGGAGCTGGTGGCGTTGACACTTATTTAGCTGATGCAACAAGCAGACCTATCAACTATGTAGATCCAATTGATTCTCGCAACAACTTTGCTGCTACTTCAACTGTAACAGTTGCTTGGAACGAGGCTGATGACAGAGAATTAAAGCTTGAAAAAATCATGACACAAAAATACCTTGCTACATTTACCAATACTTTGGAAGCTTGGGTAGACCACAGAAGAACAGGATATCCTAAAATTCCTTCTGCTGCTAAAAATGATTCTGGTCCAGAGTGGGGTACAATTCCTACTGGTCAATTCATTAAAAGATGGCCTTTCCTAAATGGCGAAAGAACTGGTAATGCTGCTGGTGTAGCTGACGCGGTTACTAAAATGGGTGCTGGTGCAAAAGATGATATTGCAACACGCTTATGGTGGGATACAGGTGTAGCTTCAAACTTCTAGTATTCTAGTTAGATGATACTAAAAAGCCCTCCGAAATTTCGGAGGGCTTTTTTATTGTCAAATATTTAGAGAAAACTGTAATCGATAAATTGTTTTCGCTTAGTGCTTATGATCTAGCTGCGTCAAATAACGCTCCGGGAAATTGGTTGTAATAAACTCAACCCCTTGCGCAACAAGCTTATTAAAATCTTCATCCTTATTTACCGTCCAACTACCTAACATTAAATGTAGCTTTTTAGCATTTGCCGCAATCGAAGGATTGCCTAAAAACTGCGCATAGTTAAAATTGATTCCATTAAATTTTGCAGCCATTATTTGTTCTAGCGTCTTGTTGTTTTCTAAATACAAAACGGTAGCATTTGGTCTTAAAGTTTTAATGGTTTGAAGCACTTCAAAATCAAAACTGATGTAAATGATTTTGTCTTCGATACCTAGTTGTTTAGCAAGTTCAACCGTTTCTGATGCTGTTAGCTGGCTAGTAGTATTACTTAATAGCGCCGCCTTAATTTCACAAATGAGCAGTGTTTGATGATTTGAAGCTGTGCCTTTTTTAAAATAATCTTGAAGCAGTGGTAAATCTTCACCATTGCTTAATTTTTTGGAATTGAGCGCTGCATACGTTTTAAGCTCAATGGTATCTCCAAAATGTGTAGGATCATGATTCACCACTAGTTTACCATCGAGGGTCCGGCGCACATCAAACTCACTACCAAAGGCTTTAATTTCAATAGCTTTTTGAAGCGCTGCTATCGAATTTTCTGGTAAGTTAAATTCCTTCCATGCACCTCTATGTGCAATTATTTTTGTGTCCTGAGCATTCATTTGTTGTAGCATACAAAAAGAGGCAATGGTTACAATAATTTTTTTCATGTCATTTATTTTAATTGCTGTAGCGCTTTTGCAATTGAAGAATCTGTGGTATTGAGTATTTGATAATAACCTTCTGTCCTAAACATTTGACGCGCCATTAATACCTTAATGGTTTGTAGTAAATATGCTTTACCAGATGCAGAAACTTTGTTTGCAACAATATTATCTTTAGCAGCGGCTGCAACAAAAGCATTCCACTCCGGAGTTGCAGGCACAAAACCTTTGTCAAGGGCTGCCGGTGTTTTAAAGCTATTAAAGTAATCGCGGTTGTTTTTATACAATTCGTATACAAAATTGGAAAGCGTATTGGACAAATAAAGTTGCATGATTAGTGTGTCTTGCAAACTTGCTGTGAGTGGGACAATAATATCTGGTGTAATGCCTCCGCCTCCATATAAAATATGACCTGCAGGTGTCTTGTATTTCTTTCCCTTTAAATTACTTGAATCGGGCTTATCAAGTAATCCACTATGAAATCGGTCTGTAAGTTCCTGTTCGTATTTTTCTTTTCCAACAGCATAGTTTTTTTGAATATTTCTTCCAAGCGGTGTAAAATACCGAGCAATGGTTAAGCGTACCGCGCTACCATCGGTTAATCCAAACTGCTGCTGCACAAGGCCCTTACCAAAAGAACGTCTACCAATGATAGTAGCCCTATCCCAGTCTTGTAAAGCCCCCGCAAGCACTTCACTTGCAGAAGCAGAACTCTCATCAATGAGTACCGTTATTTTTCCAGTCTCAAATAAACCAGGTCTTTTACAAACAAAATCGTAACGCTTAGTATTGGCACCTTCTGTGTACACAATTAATTTATTGTCACTCAAAAATTCATCAGCAATATCAACAGCTTCTTGTAAAAGTCCACCACCATTGCCACGTAAATCAAGTACCAACGATTTCATACCCGCTTTTTGTAATTTTTCTAATGAAGCCATAAATGTCTCATAGGTCCTCTCAGAAAACTTATCAATTTTAATATAACCGATAGTAGGTTGTAGCATGTAGGCTGCATCGATGGGCGAAACAGGGATAACGCCTCTCGTAACATTTAATTGAAGTTGTTTATTATTTCGAAGCACCGTCAGTTTTACAGTACTTCCCTCTGCCCCTCTAATTTTTGAGCGCACCCAATCGGCATTTAAATTTTTACCATAAAGTATTATGGAGTCGTTGGCTTTTAAGAGCTGATCCCCTACTTGTAAACCAGCTTTAAAGGACGGGCCTTCTTTAAAAACATTCATGACATTAACAGTATCATTCATCATTTGAAACTCAATACCAATACCCATAAAACTACCCGCAATATCATCGTTAAATGCTTCTAATTCACTAGCAGGTATATAGGCTGAGTGTGGATCGAGATGCGATAGTAACGCATCCGCAACCAGTTTATTGATACTATCCGAGGCTACCGGATCAACATATTTATTGTTGATGAGTGAAACCAATTCCTGCACCGAACTGCGTCCAGAAAAACCTAAAAACTTACCGCCCGCGGTATTGTCCCTAAGTTGATACCCAATAGTCATTCCAACAATCATTACAACTGACAATAAAATGGGTAACCAAAGGCTTATTTTCTTTTTTTGATCGTTCATGTTTCTATTAATTCTTAAGTAGAAACAAATATCCTACTTAAAAGCATAAAAATGACTTAAAACCTTAAATATTAACCATATAAAGGTTGTTTTATCGAAGATATTTTCGTACTTCGTAGTATCATTTTTAAATAGAAAAACATGCGAGTAACCTTAATTGCAGACAGTGGTGCTACCAAGTGTGAGTGGTGCTTGCTTGTGGACGGTAAGAAAAAAAAGACCATTATCACCGACGGACTTAGCCCCTATTTTTTAACGGCGGCTCAAATCACATCGCTACTTGAACAGCACTTATTACCCAAAATCAAAAACTTTCCGCCTAAAAACATATTCTTTTATGGCACAGGCCTTGCTAATCCGGCAAACGCCAAAGTGATTAACAGTGTTTTAAAGCGCTTATTTGGTAAAGCAAAAATTGAAATCAACAACGATTTAGACGCAGCTGCAAGGGCTTTATGTGGTAAGCAAAAAGGGATTGCTTGTATTTTAGGTACAGGTGCTAACGCAGGCTATTACAACGGCAAAAAAATTGCTAAAAATAGTCCAGGTCTTGGTTATGTTTTAGGTGATGAAGGAAGTGGCGCTTACCTTGGAAAAAAAGTGGTTCAATATTATTTGTACCAAACATTTGACGAAGAACTAATGGCACGCTTTAACAAGCGCTTCAATACCAGTAAAGACGAAATTTTAAATAATGTGTACAAGCAACCACTAGCCAATAGATACCTTGCTAGTTATGCTATATTTTTAAGTGAAAATAGAGGCCATTACATGATTGAAAATATCATTGAAGATGGTTTAAACGATTTCTTTTTCACCCACCTATATAAATTTAAAGAAAGCTGGAAACTACCCATCAACTTTGTAGGTAGTGTTGCATTTGGTTTTAAAGACGTCTTAAAAGACTTATGCAATACTTACGAATTAGATTTAGGAAAAGTTTTAAAAGCCCCAATGGAAGGTTTAATTACCTACCACAAATAATTATTCATGGCTGCATTTACAAGAATTACAGAACAGGATTCCAATTACAGACAGTTACAAGACATGTCTGTAATTGAAGTACTCACAAACATCAATATAGAAGATAAAACGGTACCGGGTGCTGTTGCTGCCGCTATCAATGACATAGAAAAAGTAGTAAATATTGCTATCGAAAAAATGTTAAGCGGTGGACGATTATTTTATATTGGCGCAGGCACGAGCGGTCGATTAGGCATTGTAGATGCTAGTGAATGTCCACCTACCTATGGTGTGCCTTACGGTCTGGTTATTGGTATTATAGCAGGCGGAAGCCATGCCATTACAAATGCAGTAGAAAATGCAGAAGATGATCCCAATCAGGGCTGGCTTGACTTACAAGCGCATAACATAAATGAAAATGATGTTGTAATTGGCCTTGCTGCCAGTGGCACTACCCCATATGTAATTAGTGCACTAGAAAAGTGTAACGAAAACGGCATCACTACGGCAAGCATTTCTTGTAATCCAGGTGCACCATTATCAGCGGCTGCAAAGTTCCCTATCGAAGTAGTGGTTGGACCCGAATTTGTAACAGGAAGCACTAGAATGAAAAGTGGTACGGCGCAAAAGCTGGTGCTTAATATGATTTCGACAGCAGTTATGATTGGACTTGGACGTGTAGAAGACAACAAGATGGTGAACATGCAACTCACCAACGATAAACTCGTTGACAGAGGCGTTCACATGCTTATGAAGCAAATTAAAAGCGATAATTACGAAACAGCTAAAGCGCTTTTATTACAACATGGTTCTGTAAAAAAAGCAACAGACGCTTATTTAGGCGCTTAACATTTTTGTATGCACCAGATTGAGCCTTTTTTTAATTGGAGACATTTATATACTGCCGAAGAAGATCCAAAATCTCCTTTTTACGGTCGCACCTATTCCGAATTTGAATTTACGCAAGTGGTGTACAATTATTTCATACATCCACAGTGGGATGATTTTGGAAGCCGCACGCTCTATTTGAAAATACTCTTTATAGATTACGATGAACAGTATGCTATCATTGAACTTTTAGGTGAATGGAATGATGCGATCGAAAATGATATCATGGAACTCAAAAGAGAAATCATTGATCATTTATCTAAAAAAGGCATATGTAAATTTATTTTGATTTGCGAAAACGTACTAAATTTTCATAGCAGCGATAAAGAATATTATCAAGAGTGGTATGATGATGTATCTGAAGAAAACGGATGGATTGTGGCACTTAATATGCCGCAGCAAACCCAACAAGATTTCAGACAAAAAAAACTGCACTACTATATCGAGCTCATGGAAATAGACAACTGGCGAAATTTTAAACCAGGTCATTTATTTGAAAAAATAAATATTGAGTTATCCAACAGGCTTACTTTATAATAAGTGATACTGTGCATTGTCACGTAAGCGAACGCTATAGGTTTCACCCAATGTAATACCCGGCTCAAACGCCGAAACCTCTAATACCAAGCCATCTATTTGCAACTGCACCATATAATGGCTACCCATAAATAATACACCCGTAACAATTCCCTGCAATCCTTTACCAGTAGGCTTTTCAAGTAAAAGTTGGGAAGGTCTAATATATAATTGCTGATCCGTATTTGCATCTGTAATTAACTGCTGAATGCGCGTGAACATAGAAACAGGGATGCAATTACAAGCACCCAATAATTTTGCTTCATACTCGTTTTGTGGAGCATAAAAAATAGCAGCAGGTGCATCATCTCGGATAACAGCACCTTCTTTAATGAGGAGCATTCGGTTTGCCCAGGGTAATAAATCTGCTGCATCGTGCGATACTAAAACACAAGTAGTATCAAAATGTGTAGCGATATCTGCAATCACATCTTGCATGATTTGTTTGTGAATTTTATCAAGGTTCGAAAACGGTTCGTCTAGCAATAATAAAGAGGGCTCTGTAGTTAATAGTTGTGCAAGCACAATCCGCTGCTTTTCTCCACCAGAAATTTGATTGGTTTTACGAGCAAGCAAATGCTCGATTCTACAAATTTGATAAATATGATTGGCCCTTGCAGCAGGAATTTTTCTGGCCATGTCAAGTAGCTCTTCTACCCTATAATTGTTGCGTAGTTCAAAATGTTGCGATAAAAAAGCAATTTTTGGATGCCCTGGAATGAGTTGCTCACTGGGCATCAAAATACGCGTACCATTAAAATGTACCGATCCCATGGTAGGTTCTATTAAACCCGCCATCATTTTTAAAAGTGTTGTTTTGCCTGACCCTGTTTCTCCAGCAATAGCTAATTTTTGCCCCTTGGGGATTTCAAATGAAATGGTACTCGCATAAGAACCGCCAGCATGATTTTTAGCAACGCCACAAACCTCTAATAAAAACATAGAATAAAATTAAGCCATTCATCTATTAGCTACCGGTAATTCGTATATTTGGAGATAAATATTTTTAAAATGGCTTTACCCGTAAATAATTCTAAAGCAGGCAAACCAGGTACTAAAAACCAGGCAAACAAAGCACAAGGATCAAAATTTATTGCAAAACCAGGTACCAAAGCGGTAACGGTAGGCAAAAAACCAATTAAAACTGGTGGTTCTAGAGGTAGTTAATAAACCAGACTTAATAAATTAAGTCTTCGTAGGCAGCCTGTAATTCAGAATATGCATGCTTGTCCCCTGCTATTTTGCAGGCCTCCAATCCTTTTTCATACCAGGTAATGGCTTCTGCTTGTTCTCCCATTTTTTCAAGTAGTTTGGCCAAATGATAGTATGTACCTACATAACTAGGCGTTTCGGTTACGATGGCCGTAAATAAAGCCCTAGCTTCTGCATCATTTCCTGCTTTAATGTACTCGAGCGCAAGTGCATGCCTCAAAAAGTTATCTGAAGGCTGGCTAGCTAAAAAATTTAACAATTTTTCTATCCGATCCATAAACCAAAGATAGCCGAACTTTGTAATTAAAATGATACCTATATTTGCAAATAGTTGCATAAACAACTATGTAATAAACAGGTTTAAACAGTGCTTATGAAAATTCTAGTTTGTATCAGTAAAACTCCGGACACCACGGCAAAAATTGCCTTTACAGATGGTGCGAAAAAATTTGATGAATCAGGCGTTCAATGGATCATTAATCCATACGATGAGTGGTATGCTCTAGTACGCGCCATTGAGTTAAAAGAAAAAGACCCTGCTAACATTATTCATTTAATTACAGTGGGTGGTGCAGACGCAGAACCAATTATTAGAAAAGCACTAGCACTTGGTGGTGATGAAGCCATTCGTATCAATACGGATAGCGCTGATAGCTTTTCTATTGCAGCTCAAATTGCAGCAGTGGCCAACACCGAAAAATATGATTTAATTTTTACCGGAAAAGAAACCATCGATTATAATGGTGCTTCTATTGGTGGTATGCTTGCTGCATTAATTGATGCGCCTTATATCCCACTAGCTACCTCATTTAATATAGAGGGAACAACTGCTACAATTACTCGTGAAATTGAAGGTGGTGAAGAAGTAGTAACCGTTAATAACCCGGTGGTGGTGAGTTGTCAAAAAGGAGTTGCAGAACAACGCATTCCAAACATGAGAGGTATTATGGCTGCGCGAACTAAACCCCTTAAAGTGGTAGAACCCGCTGCAGTAGCGGCTTTAACAAGTATCGAAAGTTTTGAACTACCGGCTCCAAAAGCCGGCGTAAAACTAATTAGCCCAGATAATGTAGAAGAACTTGTTCGTTTATTACATGAAGAAGCAAAAGCTATTTAACCCAATTCAATTTTAAATTATGGTACTCGTATATATAGATCATCAAGACAATCAAATTAAAAAAAGTACGCTAGAAGCGGTGTCTTATGGCGCTGCACTTGCAAAACAATTAGGCACCGACGTTCATGGCCTTTTATTAGGTGCTGTTAACGACGACCTTGCAACACTTGGTGCTTACGAATTAAAAAATGTATATCAAATTAATGATGCCGTACTCGCTCATTTTGATGCACAAGTATTTGTAAAAACAATTGCAGCTGCTGCAACAAAAGTTGGCGCTACCACCATTGTTTTCTCACACAACCAAACAGGTAAAGCATTGTGCGCGGGTGTATCTGCATTATTAAAAGCAGGTCTTGTAACAGGTGCTATTGCATTGCCTAATACAAGCGCTGGATTTGTTGTAAAAAAATCTGTGTTTTCTGGAAAAGCATTTGCTAATGTTTCGATACAAACAGCTGTTAAAATAATTGCGATAAGCCCTAATAGTTATAAAGTTGTGGGTGGCGCGTCTGCAGCAGCTACCACTACTCCATTAGACATTACTGTAACGGCTGGCCATGTAAAAATTACTGCGGTTCATAAAACAAGTGGAGAAATTTCTTTAACAGAAGCCGACATTGTTGTAAGTGGCGGACGTGGATTAAAAGGCCCCGAAAACTGGGGAATTTTACTTGACCTAGCTAAGGAACTTGGCGCTGCAACAGCATGTTCTAGACCTGTTGGTGACGCACATTGGCGTCCACACCACGAGCACGTGGGTCAAACAGGTGTTCAGGTTGCTCCTAATTTATACATTGCCATTGGTATTTCTGGCGCTATCCAGCACCTTGCTGGCGTGAACAGAAGTAAAACCATTGTAGTTATAAATAAAGATCCAGAAGCGCCGTTTTTTAAAGCTGCAGACTATGGTATTGTAGGTGACGCCTTTGAAGTATTGCCTAAATTAACTGATGCGATTAAAAAAATGAAAGCTTCGGCTTAGTTTTTAGCGCCCTTCTGTTGAATTCTATATTTTTTGAATTAATTTCGTGTTGTCTATGAAAAAAATAGAACTCGAAATAGTTGCCCTTTCCCATAGCATTACCCAATCGCATTCTTATGCCGTTGTATTAGGTGAAGCAGGTGGTGGCGCGCGTAGACTTCCTATTGTCATTGGAGGATTTGAAGCGCAGGCTATTGCTGTTGCGCTAGAGGATATGCACCCTAGTAGACCCCTCACCCACGATTTACTCAAAAATTTCATGACGGCCTTTCATGTAGAGCTGCAAGAAATTATTATCAACGATTTACAAGAAGGCATTTTTTATGCCAAACTGGTTTGCTTTACAGACCATGATACCATCGAAATTGATTCCCGTACTTCTGATGCCCTTGCATTAGCCGTTCGTTTTGGCTGTCCTATATATACCTACGAACATATTTTAGAAAACGCCGGCATTTTAATGGATGAAGGTGGCGTTAGCAAACAAAAAATAGAAGCCGTTGGCGTGGAGCAACCCTTCGAAGAACAAGATGACATTACCAAACTAGACCTCATTGCCCTCGAACAACTCTTACAAGAGGTGCTAGAAAGTGAAGATTATATTAGGGCTATTGCCATTCGCGACGAAATCAATAAAAGGAAAACCAAATGATTTGTTTTCCTTCCTGCAAAATCAATTTAGGATTACGTATTACCCAAAAAAGAGCGGATGGATTTCATGCATTGGAAACGGTATTTTTTCCCATTTCAATTAAGGATGCACTCGAAATTATTATTGAACCGGATGCAAACGCGTCGCCCATTACATTTACAAGTTCTGGATTAGCCATTAACGGTGATCCTTCCGATAATTTATGTTTTAAAGCGTACGGATTAATAAAAAAAGACTACGCTACTATCTCAAACATAAAAATGCATTTGCATAAACAGATTCCAATGGGTGCTGGACTTGGAGGAGGATCTTCGGATGGTGCATTTACACTTGTGGCACTCAACCAACTATTTAATTTACAAATACCGGGGGACAAACTCATGCAGTATGCGTTAACGCTAGGTAGTGATTGTCCATTTTTTATTTTAAATAGCCCTGCATACGCTACAGGCAGAGGAGAAATTTTAAAACCAATGCATATAAACCTTGACGGTTACAGTATTGTCATTGTAAATCCGGGCATTGCCATTTCAACTAAACTTGCTTTCTCACTAATAACACCTAAAGTTCCGGATACTAATTTGGAAACTATTATTTGTGAACCTGTATCTACTTGGAAAGATGTGCTCATCAATGATTTTGAAGCACCTATTTTTAATTCCTTTCCTGAATTAGCAAACATCAAAGAAACACTGTACCAAAAAGGTGCTGTGTACGCATCTATGACAGGTACTGGTAGCACTGTCTACGGAATTTTCCCCACATCTATGATGGATACTTTAGGTTTTAATTTTCCTGCACATTATTTTGTTGCGACTGCATCTTAAACAAATAAACTATCGTTTGTTTGTTTATTCATGTAACAAATGTTGATATCTCATTTTAGATTTCGTTAAATATTTATTATTTTACGGATACGATTGCCTGCCATACATTCTTTTATTCCTGAACATTAATTTCGGTTTCACATGCTTGTTTCTAAAAACAACCAGGGGTTGTATGACCCCGCTTTTGAACATGATGCATGCGGCATTGGTTTTGTTGCAAACATCAAAGGCATCAAGTCGCATCAAAATATTTCTGATGCACTAACGGTATTAGAAAACATGGAGCACCGTGGTGCTTCTGGTTTCGAAAAAAATACAGGTGATGGCGCAGGTCTCATGATTCAAATACCACATGAATTTTTTTTTGATGAATGCATTAAACTTGGTGCGCATCTACCCAACTTTGGCAAGTATGCTGTAGGTGTTTTATTTTTCCCAAAAGATCCTGCTTTAAAAGAAGAATGCCGAGCTATATTTGACAGAGCTGCCGAAAAATTAGGGCTCGAAATTATTACCTATCGCAAAGTCCCCGTTAATACAACTGGTATTGGACAAACAGCATTATCGGTAGAGCCTGGTATGGAACATGTATTTGTCAAATGTCCGGATGATATTCAAACTCCAGAAGCATTTGAACGTAAATTATTTGTTCTTAAAAATTACGCAACACACACCATTAACAATAGCATCAAAAAAGATGAGATTGGATTTTATATCGCTTCCTTGTCTTACAAAACAATTATTTACAAAGGGCAGTTAACGAGTTTACAAGTACGTGATTATTTTGTGGATCTTTCGGATAAACGTGTAGTGTCTGCATTTGGACTCGTACACTCCAGATTTGCAACCAACACTTTTCCATCTTGGAAATTAGCACAACCCTTTAGGTACATTGCCCACAACGGTGAAATCAACACGCTTCAAGGAAACTTAAACTGGTTACGCACAGGTGAAAAAGGTTTTAGCACCCCTAACTTTTCCAAAGAAGAAATGGAAATGTTATTACCCATTGTAACATCTGGACAATCAGACTCTGCTTGCCTCGATAACATGATTGAGCTTTTGTTTATGAGTGGTAGATCATTACCGCACGTAATGATGATGCTTATTCCAGAAGCTTGGGACGGAAACGAAAGTATGGATGCAACTAAAAAAGCATTTTACGAATACCATGCCTGCTTTATGGAACCATGGGATGGCCCAGCCTCTATTTCATTTACAGATGGCAACATAATAGGTGCAACATTAGACAGAAACGGACTAAGACCCTCACGTTACTGTGTTACCAATGATGACCGTGTAATTATGGCTTCAGAAACGGGCGTGCTTCCTATCGATCCTTCAACCGTTATAGAAAAAGGACGTCTACAACCAGGCAAAATGTTTGTAGTGGACATGGAACAGGGCCGTATCATTAGTGATGATGAACTTAAACAAAAAATTTGTAGTCAGCAGCCATACGGTGATTGGCTTAACCAATATAAAATTAAACTAGAAGAACTACCCGAGCCTCGTGTGATGTTTACGCACCTTGAGCCCGATCAAGTTTTTAAATACCAAAAAGTATTTGGCTATTCTACCGAAGATTTAAACACCATTATTGCGCCCATGGCTATGGATGGTAAAGAACCTATTGGTTCGATGGGAACAGATACGCCGCTTGCTATTTTAAGTGACCAACCACAGCATTTAAGTAGTTATTTTAAACAACTATTTGCTCAAGTAACCAATCCACCTATCGATCCTATCAGAGAACGTATGGTGATGTCTCTTGCATCCTTTGCAGGTAGCAATGCAAATATTTTATCGGAAGATCCACTGGCCTGCCACTGCGTTGCATTAAAGCATCCGATACTTACCAACCATGATTTAGAAAAAATTAGAAGTATTGATACGGGAATATTCCAGGCTAAAACACTGCAAACCTATTTTAGAGCAGACAACAAGCCTGGTTCTTTAAAAGCAGGCCTTGATAGACTTTGCCGTTACGCTGTCGACGCCGTAGAAGATGGTTTTGAAGTAATTATTTTAACGGATAGGGCTGTCGATTCAGATCATGCCCCAATTCCATCTTTACTTGCTACTGCTGCTGTTCATCATCACTTAATCAGAAAAGGATACCGTGGTCAAGTAGGTATTATTGTGGAAGCCGGCGACATTTGGGAAGTGCATCATTTTGCATGCTTGGTTGCATTTGGCGCAACAGCCATTAACCCGTACTTAGCACTCTCTAGTATTAGAGACATGAAAATTGCTGGTAAACTAGATACTACATTAGAAATAGACAAGCTCAAAAAAAATTATATCAAAGCCGTTAATGATGGACTATTAAAAGTCTTTTCAAAAATGGGCATCTCTACTTTACAATCATACCAGGGGGCACAAATTTTTGAAATTATTGGACTCAATAAAAAAGTAGTAGACACCTATTTTACTGGCGCCACTTCCCGTATAGAAGGCATGGGCCTCGACGAAATGGCAAAAGAAATAATGGCGAAACATTATTTTGCATTTCCTAAAAAACAAATTTCTGTTAATAGACTTACCGTAGGCGGTGTTTATCAGTGGAAACGCAAAGGCGAATTCCATTTGTTTAATCCACAAACCATTCACTTGCTACAACACGCTACCAAGTCTAACGATTTTGAAGTGTATAAAAAATATGCAAAGCTTATTAACGATCAATCAGAAAAAGCAGCAACGCTCAGGAGTCAATTTAAATTTAAAAAAGTTAGACCTAGTATTTCAATAAATGAAGTAGAGCCTGCAGCAAATATTTACAAACGCTTTGCAACAGGTGCTATGTCCTTTGGTTCTATATCTTGGGAAGCGCATACCACACTTGCTATTGCCATGAACCGTTTAGGCGGAAAAAGCAATACCGGCGAAGGTGGTGAAGACGAACAGCGTTATACCCCACTTGCAAATGGCGATTCGATGCGTTCTTCTATCAAACAAGTTGCCAGTGCAAGATTTGGTGTAGACAGTTATTATTTAACAGAAGCCGACGAATTACAAATTAAAATGGCACAGGGTGCTAAGCCCGGTGAAGGTGGTCAACTGCCTGGTCATAAAGTAGATGACTGGATTGGTAAAACAAGAAATGCAACACCTGGTGTTGGATTAATTTCACCACCACCCCACCACGACATTTACTCAATCGAAGATTTATCTCAATTAATATTTGATTTAAAAAATGCAAACCGCGCAGCACGTATTAACGTAAAGCTTGTTTCAAAAGCAGGCGTTGGTACCATTGCAGCTGGTGTAGCGAAAGCAAAAGCAGACGTGGTGCTCATTGCAGGGCATGATGGTGGAACGGGCGCCTCTCCCATTAGTTCAATTAAACATACTGGACTCCCTTGGGAATTAGGTCTAGCAGAAACGCATCAAACACTGGTAAAAAATAAATTACGTTCTAGAATTACGGTACAAGCAGATGGACAAATGAAAACGGGTAGAGACATTGCCGTTGCTACGCTATTAGGCGCCGAAGAATGGGGTGTTGCCACAGCTGCACTTATTGTGGAAGGTTGCATTATGATGCGCAAATGTCATTTAAATACCTGCCCAGTTGGTGTTGCTACACAGGATCCTGAATTACGCAAACGCTTTACGGGTAATCCGGATCATATTGTAAACTTTTTTACATTTATTACTGAGGAACTCCGTGAAATTATGGCAGAGCTTGGCTATAAAACCATTGATGAAATGGTGGGTCAAGTAGATGCGCTTGAAATGCGCGACGATATTACCCATTGGAAATATAGCAAACTAGATTTATCAAGTATTTTATACAAAGAACCTGCAGACGCTTCTACTGGCTTATACAAACAAGAAGCGCAGGATCATCAACTCTCTAATGTTCTAGATTGGAAATTATTAGAAGCCGCCAAAGAAGCCATTGCAAATGGCACACCTGTTAAAGCGTCTTTCCCTATCACCAATATTGATAGAACAACGGGGACTATTGTATCCAACGAAATCACTAAAAAATATAAAGCAGCTGGGCTACCTGAAGGAACCATCCATTATACGTTTACTGGAACCGCGGGTCAAAGTTTTGGTGCGTTTAACACAAAAGGTGTTACCCTAGAAATAGAAGGCGATGCCAACGATTATTTTGGTAAAGGCTTAAGTGGCGCTTCACTAATTATTTATCCAAGTAAGCGTGCAACATTTGTTGCAGAGCATAATAGTATTATAGGAAACGTAGCGCTTTATGGCGCAACGTCTGGCAAGGCCTTTATTAGAGGAAAAGCCGGTGAACGTTTTGCCGTAAGAAACTCCGGTGCAGAAGTTGTAGTAGAAGGTGTAGGTGATCATGGTTGCGAATACATGACGGGTGGTAAAGCTATTATATTAGGAGAAACGGGCAGAAACTTTGCAGCGGGCATGAGTGGCGGTGTCGCTTACATTTATGACATAGCTGGAAATTTTGCAGATACATGCAACACCGAAATGGTGGATTTAGATCCCTTAGATACATCAGATAAAACCTACTTACAAAAAATGATTGAGCATCATGCTGCTTTAACTGAAAGTAAAGTAGCACAGTTTATTATATCTGATTTTGACAATCAATTAGCACATTTTGTAAAAGTATTTCCGAGAGATTATAAAGCAGTGCTTTTACAAAAAGAAAAAAACAATCAACAAGCGATTTAAAATTTTTATAGATGGGTAAGCCTACCGGTTTTATTGAATTTACTAGAGAGCTGCCAAATAAAAGGGCGCCACAGGAAAGAGTGAAAGACTACAATGAATTTGTAGAAAGATATAGTGATCAAAAATTACATGAGCAATCTGGAAGATGTATGAACTGCGGTGTTCCGTTTTGTCATAATGGTTGTCCTTTAGGCAATATCATTCCAGAATTTAACGACGCCGTTTATAATAGCAATTGGGAAGAAGCCTATGAACTATTAAGTGTAACCAATAATTTTCCTGAATTTACTGGACGCATTTGTCCTGCACCTTGTGAGACTGCTTGTGTACTAGGCATCAATCAACCCGCTATTGCAATCGAAGAAATTGAAAAGCATATTATTGAAATTGCTTTTGAAAAAGGATTTGTGAAGCCTAAAAATCCAAACATTAGAACGGGAAAAAAAATTGCAGTCATTGGATCTGGGCCTGCAGGTCTTGCCACTGCTGCTCAATTAAATTATGCTGGACATCATGTGACCGTATTTGAGAGAGATGATGCACCGGGTGGACTTTTAAGATATGGCATCCCTGATTTTAAATTAGAAAAATGGGTGATTGATAGACGCATACAATTACTAGAAGCGGAAGGTGTTGTTTTTTCATGCAATACCAACATTGGTGTTACAATAAAAATGGATGAAATTATTAGAGAACACCATGCTGTTGTGATTGCTGCAGGCTCCACCATCCCAAGAGATTTAGATATTCCGGGTAGAGATTTAGAAGGCGTTTATTTTGCGATGGATTTTTTAAAGCAGCAAAACCAAAGAGTAAGTAATAAAGAAGTAATTGGACAACCCATTGTTGCAAAGGGAGAGGACGTGGTTGTCATTGGTGGTGGTGATACAGGAAGTGACTGTGTTGGCACATCCAATAGACAAGGCGCGACTTCAATTACACAATTAGAGCTTATGCCAAAGCCGCCAGATGCTAGAACAGAAATGATGCCTTGGCCCACCTACCCAATGACACTTAAAACCTCTAGCTCACACGAAGAAGGTGCCAGTAGAGAATGGGCTGTACTTACAAAACGTTTTGTTGGTGAAGCAGGAAAACTTACAGGTATTGAACTTGTAGATATTGCTTGGAAAGCCTCTACGCCTGATAAGCCTGCTAGGTTTGAAGAAATGGAAGGAACCACCCGAATTATCCCTTGCCAAAAAGCATTTTTAGCGATGGGCTTTATGCATCCACAACATAAAGGGTTTATTGATGAAATGGGTGTAGAACTGGATGCCAGGGGCAATGTTGGAGCCAATGAGACAGACTATGAAACAAGCGTAAATAAGGTATTTGCTGCAGGAGATGCACGTCGAGGGCAATCACTGGTGGTATGGGCTATTAGTGAAGGCCGAGAGTGCGCTAGAAAGGTGGATGAGTACCTTATGGGGTATTCTTCATTAGAATCTAAAGACAAAAGCTACTTAATTAATATATAATTTATTTTATAATATTTTATGCCAAAAGCCTGATTTTTAATTAAATCAGGCTTTTTTAAAGCATACAATTTAAATTAAGCCTATAATCTGATCATTATGTTCAAAATACTATACACATTAAAGAAAATTTAATGTTTATATTAAGATTATTTAATTATAAATTAAATAGATAATTTGGTGTTATAATAATATATATAGTAATTACATATGTATCAGAAAAAACTAAACGTTTATAATGTTGCCCCCTTTTTAGTTTTACTTATAGTAGCCATTCTAGCAGTATTTGCACCCCCCGAGTTAAGCTTTGAAGACAAAACTGGCGCTTACAATGCAGCGGATATTGCATGGATATTAATGGCAACTGCCCTTGTTTTTTTAATGACCCCGGGACTTGCCTTTTTTTACGGTGGCATGGTGCACCGAAAAAATGTAATTTCTACGATGATTAAAAGCGTGGTAGCAACAGGTGTTGTTACCATTATCTGGGTAACCATTGGCTATAGTTTGTGCTTTGGAAATTCGATAGGTGGCTGGATTGGAAACCCAACCACTCATTTATTTATGAAAGGCGTTATGAGCGGATCACCTTGGAGTTTAGCACCAACAATTCCACTTGGTTTATTTGCTTTGTTTCAACTCATGTTTGCAATTATCACGCCCGGACTTGTTGTAGGTGCTGTGGCAGAAAGAGTAAAGTTTACATCATACATTTTATTCATTGTTTTATTTAGCCTTTTCGTGTACGCTCCTATTGCACATTGGACATGGCATCCAGAGGGTTTTTTATTTAAAATGGGGGCACTAGATTTTGCAGGTGGCACAGTCGTTCATATATCGGCAGGCTGTGCTGCACTAGCAGGGGCGCTTGTTTTAAAAAGAAGAAAAGCGCATGTTGAACAAAGGGAAATTCCACCGGCAAATATTCCTTACGTATTAATTGGTACAGGCTTATTATGGTTTGGATGGTTTGGTTTTAATGGAGGCTCTGCACTTGGCGCAAATCAACTCGCCGTTACCGCATTTGTAACAACCAATACAGCAGCAGCTTCTGCAGGATTATCATGGATGTTTTTTGATGTGATGCGCGGCAAAAAACCATCGGTACTTGGTTTTTGTATTGGCGCAGTAGTAGGCCTAGTTGCCATTACACCATCGGCAGGATTTGTTGCTGTACCACAAAGTATTTTTATTGGTTTTATAACAGCCATCATTTCAAATTTAGCAGTATACTACAAATCAAAATCTAAATTAGATGATACACTAGACGTATTTCCATGCCATGGTGTAGGTGGCATGGTAGGCATGATCATGACCGGAATTTTTGCTACAAAATCTGTAAATGGCGCTGGTGCTGATGGCTTACTATATGGCAACACCGAATTTTTTATGACACAATTAAAAGCGCTATTTATAGTTGTAGGCTATAGTTTTATCGTTTCGCTCGGTATTTTTAAAGTAATAAGCCTCATGCTTCCTTTACGTGTTAGTCAAGAAGAAGAAGAAATTGGTTTAGACACCACACAGCACGACGAAAAATATGGTAGGAACCCACATAAAATATAATTGGGAAAGCAGAAATCAATGCTTAAGTTAGCTCCATGAATTGGGGGATTCGAACAATCAGATATATCTATAGCATTTATGCATTACTCACTTTTATTCTAGTAATGCTTGTGCTGATGCCTTTTGTATTTTTATCGCTGTCCTTTGGCCGGGTAAAAGGCGGGAATTATATTTATCATTTGTGCAAAATATGGGCCTCTGTTTGGTATGTTTTTTTAGGCGTTAGGCACCAAGAAATTCATGAAATAGAACATGAAAAAACCAGGCAATATATTTTTATTGCCAACCACAATTCCTACATGGACATCCCTCCTATAGTATTACTTAAACATAGTCCACTCCGTATATTAGGTAAATATGAATCATCAAAAATCCCGGTATTTGGCTGGATGTATAAACAAGCCGTCATTCTTGTTGACAGAAGTAATGCCGAAAGAAGATCCCAAAGTGTTAGGGCATTAAAGCAGGCCATAACAGATGGACTATCTATTTTTTTATTTCCAGAAGGCACTTTTAACGAATTGGAACAACCCCTTAAATCATTTTTTGATGGCGCTTTCAGAATTGCCATTGAAACGCAAACCCCCATCAAGCCACTACTATTTATTGACACCATCGAGCGTATGCATTTTAGCTCAGTTTTTTCCATTACCCCAGGCAAAAGCAGGGTCGTTTATTTAGCGGATATTCCAGTAGAAGGTTTAACCATGGAAGACCTGCCAGCACTAAAAGCAAAAGCCTACCAATTAATGGAAGAAGGCCTAAAAAGATACCGCAAATACCCAACCGTTTTAAGCGTATTTTAGCACAAAATTGGGCCCTTGTTTGCAGAAATAATTATACCACTTGCCTTACCTAAAAACTATACATGGGCTATCCCTGCTAGGTTTCAGGCACTCGTGAGCCCGGGTATTAGAGTGGAAGTATTACTTGGACGCAACAAAAAATATGCAGGCATCATTAAAAAAATTACCCTCGAAAAGCCTGCTGCTTTTGAACCGAAAGAAATCTTACAAGTTATAGACGAAACCCCCATCCTACACCCTACGCAATTGGAGTTTTGGGAATGGATTGCGGCCTATTATATGTGTACCGAAGGGGAAGTAATGCAAGCCGCTGTGCCCGCCAATTTAAAACTAACCAGCGAAAGTATTTTAATTTGGAATGAAGAGCGCACACTCGATTTTTCAGATTTAACCGATAACGAATATCTAGTAGCCGAAGCGCTGCACATCAAAAAGGAATTAATACTTTCTGAAGTACAACAATTAGTGGACAGTTCACATGTGTATCCGCTCATTAAAAAACTTATTGAAAAAGAAGTATGCTTTATTTGGGAAGCCTTAAAAGATAAATACAAAGCAAAAAGGGAAACCTTTATTCGGTTATCAGAAACCTATAGTTCCGAAGAAAGCATTGAAACGCTTTTGAACAACTGGACAAAAGCACCCAAACAAATGGAACTGCTACTTGCATTTATCCATTTGCAAAAGACAGCGCCAGAAGTGATTCAATCCGAACTATTAAAAAAATCGGGAGCGAGTGCTGCACAATTAAAAGGACTTATCGAAAAAGGAATATTAATAGCCGACAAAAGAGCCGTAGACCGTTTCAATTACGGAACTAATAATACCGAATTAGAAAACACCTATACCCTTTCAGAAGCACAAACAAATGCCTACAATAACCTCGTTACCTTATTTGATACAAAACCTGTTTGCTTACTGCATGGCGTAACGGCTAGTGGTAAAACGCAGATTTATATAAAACTCATAGAATCCATTATAGCAAAGGATCAGCAGGCATTGTACATGCTTCCTGAAATTGCATTAACGGCGCAAATGATACGCCGTTTACAGTATTATTTTGGCGACAAAATTGCTATTTACCATTCTAAATTTAATGCCAACGAGCGCGTAGAAATATGGAACAAAGTAAACTCGGGACAAATTAAAATTGTATTAGGTGCTAGGTCTGCCCTATTATTACCGTTTAAAAATTTAGGCCTCATTATTGCAGACGAAGAGCATGACCCATCCTACAAGCAACAAGATCCTGCACCACGTTACCATGCAAGAGACGCTGCTATTTATTATGCCACTCTCTTTAATGCCAAAGTATTACTAGGTAGTGCAACACCTTCTATCGAATCGTATTACAATGCGCTTCAACAAAAATTTGGACTTGTAAGTTTACATGAACGTTTTGGCGCAGCAACACTCCCTACCATTGATATTATCAATGTTCAAAAATTACCTAAAAAAGGAAAAGTAGCACTCACAGAACCTCTTATTGCTGCCATACAAGAAACACTTGCAAAAAATAAACAAGTGATTTTATTTCAGAATAGAAGAGGCTATGCGCCATACATGATTTGTGATACCTGCGGATGGATTCCGCAGTGCAAACAATGTGACGTAACCCTCACCTACCACAAAGCAAAAAATGCGTTAACCTGCCATTACTGCGGAAGCAATTACCCAGTTGTGCATCAATGCGCCGCTTGTGGTTGCAATCAGTTTACGCAAAAGAATTTTGGTACCGAGCAAATACAAGAACTCTTATCGGAACTATTACCAGATGCACGCATTGCCCGCATGGATCATGATAGCGTAAAAGGGAAAAACGAACACGACGCTCTTATTAAATTATTTGAACAACGCGCCATTGATATATTAGTAGGCACACAAATGGTGGTAAAAGGCCTCGATTTTGAACACGTAAATCTAGTAGGTATTATTGACGCCGATGGTATTTTAAGTTTCACAGATTTTAGGGTCAATGAAAAAGCCTATCAACTAATGGAGCAAGTGAGCGGCCGGGCCGGTCGTAAAGATGATCAAGGAAAGGTACTGATTCAGGTAAGCCAGGCAAACCATCCTGTGCTTCAATTTGTGCAAGGGCACAATTATCCAGCGCTGTTTGATTTTGAAATACACAATAGGCAAGCGTTTAATTATCCTCCGTTTTCACGTATTATTCTAATTACCTGTAAGCACGTAGATAAAAACATAGCACAGGAGGCCGCTAATATATTAATGCGCGGCTTAAGTAGCAGTTATGGCAAATTTATTACTGGGCCAGCACAACCCGTTGTAGACCGAATTAGAAACCAATATTTGTGGGAGCTACTTTGCAAGATTCCAAAACAACAAGTAAGTATTGGCACCTTTAAAAATAGGTTGCAACAACAAATTATGATGCTGCAAACCAACAAAAGATACAGATCGGTGCGTATTGTTATTAATGTTGATCCGCTCTAAAAAAATTTTGACAAAAAAAAGAGCTGCCGTAAGGCAGCTCTTTTAGTATCGAGTTCAATTACGTATTAGTAATTTAATTTTAATTCTACTCTTCTGTTAGCGTTACGACCTTTAGCAGTTTTGTTGTCTGCAATTGGTTGCTTAGAACCGTATCCTACTACCATAATTTTAGCTGCATCCACTTTACCTTTTGTAGTTAAGTAAGATTGAACAGATTTAGCACGGTTTTCAGATAAAGGATCATTGATTGCATCAGTACCTGTGTTATCGCAATGACCTTCTACAGTTAATTTTAAATTTGCATCATCGTTTAATGCTTTTGCAACTTTATTTAATGCTTTGAAAGAACTAGACATTAATTTAGCACTTCCAGTAGCAAATAATATTTTTTTAGCACCATCAGTAACTGTTTTAGCTACTTCTTGCTTGATTGCAGGACAACCATTGTTTTCTTTAACACCAGCAAGTGTTGGACACTTATCTTCTTCGTCGTTTACACCGTCATTATCAGTATCTGGTACTGGGCAACCTTGGTAACGTGCAACACCAGCTACAGTAGGACATTTGTCTTCTTCGTCATTAACACCATCTTTATCAGTGTCAGGGATTGGACAACCTTGATATTTAGCCATACCTTTTACAGTTGGGCATTTATCATTTTCGTCATTTACACCGTCACCGTCTGTATCAGGTACAGGACAACCATCATACTTTGCAACACCAGCTACAGTAGGACATTTGTCTTTGCTGTCAACCAAACCATCATTATCGCTATCTTTTTCAGGAGCTGGTGGTGGTGGAGGTGTAACTTTTACTGGCTCTGGTCTATCCTTTAATGGAGAAACAATACCAATATTATAAGACAAGTGGTTTGTTGCTAAATTTGACATTGCAGTTCTGTGTACAAAATTTGTTGTCAAGAAATTATCATTTCCTAACTTGAATTGCATACCAAAACCAATTGGAGCGTAAGTAGCAAAGTATGTACCACCGTACATTGAAGCACCAGCACCAATTGTAAAATAAGGAACTAAGAAATATTTGTCCTTTAACAATTTAACATTAATGGCAACATCAGTTTCGATTAATAAACGCTTAGCTGCAGGAACTGCTATACCTGATTTTGCTCTAAATGGATATCTTACAGAAGCTGCACCAACGCTAACTTGTAAATCAACATATTCATTTAGACCTTCGATGTATTGAAAAGACATACCAGGATCTAAATCTTTGATTTTAGTCCATTGGTTGTTGCTGATTACAGATGAGGCTGAACTAGCACCAATTAAACCAGCAGTTGTTACATCTTGCAATTGAAAATGGAATCCAATTGAGGGTCTTTTTTTATAACTGATTGGGGCAGTTTGGGCAGTTGCAGAAACAGCCATTCCAATCACGATTAAAGAAAAGAGTAATTTCTTCATAAACAGTTTTTTATTAATTATTGCAAAAATACAAGCTGAATCTGATTTTGAGAAAAAATAAATCAAAAACTAGGGTATTAATTTACCCCAATCGGTGTAAAAACTACTTATTAGCCAATTTTTCTACTTTTTGTACCAAAACCTCACCTATTCCTAGATCAAATACACCGGTTTTTGGTGCTACTACCCTTGTAAAATCAAAATTTCCCTATTTTGACATGGATTTAACTAAACAGACATTAATTATTGACCAAACCAAGAGGCGTCATTTATCAGCTGAACAAATTTTTCAAACTTTTAGTAAGTTAAAATGCTTCATTGGGAATGAACAAATAGCAGTCGTTTAAAAAAACGTTGCAGCTGTACGTCCTAAATTGAATGAATTGCAATTCTGAAAAAAGGAAAGTAATCTTCAATTAAAAATTGAATTAGGAATTACAATGAATTATAAACCAATAAATTAGATAGATTCAGCATTCACAACTGCAGACACATTAATTGGGCCGTGAATGTGCGGGAAAACCTCATTAATGGAGGTTGCTAACTCAAAAATAAGTGGGCTAGTTACCTTAGATTTATCAATCGTAAGTTTTACTAAATTAGTTTGACCCTTATAATAACGGTCTAATACACCGGCAACCTGATCGGCGGTGCTGCAATGTATGAATCCTTCGATTGCTAAACTATCAGCAGTATAAGCACCCTCCAATTGGGCCTTTTCCCAAGCAGCAGCCGTTGTAATATGATAAATGTAACTAGATTCCATAATGAACATTTAATCCTTGATAATCAAGGGCATTTGCTGCGCTCGAAGCATTAAATCTACCAAAACCATGGAAGTAACTGCCTCTAAAACAACAGGTACACGAAGTGCAATACACAAATCATGCCTTCCTTTAACGGAGAAAGGTTCTACTATATTGCGCTCCCAGTTCCAGCTTTGCTGCTCTTTGGGTGTAGAAGCGGTAGGTTTTATAGCAATTTTAAAATAGAGATCGTTTCCATTAGTGATACCCCCAACAATTCCGCCAGCATGATTCGTACTTGTTTTGCCAGAAGCATCCAAAATAGTGTCGTTGTGGTCTACCCCAAACATTTTTGCAGCAGCAAAACCAGTTCCAAACTCGATACCCCTTACGGCAGGGATTGAAAACACGGCGTGCGCTAACATTGATTCTACCGAATCAAAAAAATGTTCTCCTAGGCCAACCGGTAAATTAGAAGCGGTACAATCGACTATGCCGCCAATGCTATCTTTTGCATCAATGGCTACTTGCAAGCCTTTTTCCAAATCTGTGTGGCCGCCTATTTCTAAAATTTTAGAATGCACTTGCACGCCTCCTGTTATAGCTAATAATTTTTTTGCAATAACACCCGCGGCTACCAAGCATACTGTCAACCTGCCGCTAAAATGTCCGCCTCCCCTGTAATCTTCAAAGCCACCATATTTTGCATGCGCTGTAAAATCGGCATGACCCGGACGCGGCACTTCTCTGTGTTTATCGTAATCTTCGGATCTAGTATTGTTATTTTCAAATAATATAGTGATGGGTGCACCTGTTGTAAATCCTTTAAAAATGCCGGATTTAAAAATAGGTAAATCATCTTCTTTTCTAGGCGTTGTTCCTTTTTGAACACCGCCTTTTCTTCTTTCGGTATCTTCTAAAAAATCTGATTCTTGTAATGGTAATCCAGCAGGACATCCATCAATAGTAATACCCACGCAGGCTCCATGCGATTCGCCAAAAATATGTACTCGAAATAAATGTCCAAAAGTATTCATGGGTATATAATTTATGGATGCTGTTTACCTGTATTCAACCGCGGCATTAAGATACGAAAGGTCTTTGAAAAAATGAGGGTACGATTTATTTATCGCATCCGCATCTTCAATTTCAACAACGCCATCTGCTTTTAAAGCAGCTACAGCACAGGCCATGGCAATGCGGTGATCATGTCTCGAATGAACAATACCTCCACGTACACCCTTGCCTCCTTCAATAATCATCAAATCATCTTGTAGCGTAATAGTTACACCAAGTTTTCCAAACTCTTCTTGAAGTGTCAGCGCTCTATCACTTTCTTTATGAGCAAGTCTAGTCACGCCTTCAATCACAGTTTTACCTGTACAATAAGATGCAAGGGTAACAAGTGGTGGAAATAAATCGGGACAATCAGTAGCATTAAAATGAAAAGCTTTTAATGGTAGCGGTGCAATTTCAATTTTTGTAGGCTGTATAGAAATCTGACAACCACAGTCAATTAATGCTTGTAAAACTGCTTTATCCGCTTGCGTAGAAAATGGATCTAACCCTTCTAACACAATGCCTCCAGCAATAGCACCTGCAACGAGTAAAAAAGAAGCGCCACTCCAATCTCCTTCAACTTGATAGTTAATTGTTTTATTGTCAAGCGCATTATTAGGTACAGTAAAAACAAATTGCTCATGATTGATACATGATACACTCCAACCAAAATGCTGCATGACCGCAAGGGTAAGATCGATATAGGGTTTACTTTTTAAATTGGACACTTTAATGGTACAATCTTTTGCACCAGCACCACCATATGCCATTAATAATCCTGTCAAAAATTGAGAACTGAGTGAACCGTCTACAGTAATATTATGTGGCTTGATGGGCCCTTGTATTTGTAGTGGTAATTTACCAGAGTCTGAAACGATAGACACCCCAACTTGTGGTAATATCTCATCAAAAAAATGCATGGGCCTAGTTGTTAAACTACCCATGCCCGTTATTGTAATTGGACGATCACTTAATGCAGCAATAGGTGTAAACATACGAATGCCAAGACCACTCTCTCCACAATTAATCGTGTTACTTTCTGGATGTACGCCCCTTGAAACAATATGTAAATCTCCGTTTTCTAATTTTGTTACAACAGCGCCTAGCTTTTGAATAACATCTATAGCTGCCATATCATCATTACTAACACCCGGATTTTTTATAATTGTTTCTCCAGTTCTAATTAAGGAAGCTGCACAAGCACGCTGCATACTGCTTTTACTAGCAGGTGCCACAATGTTTCCAGTAATGGTTGATGGGAATACGCGTGCTTTCATGTTTATTTAAATGCTTTAAATATTTTTTCTAGTGTTGCAAATGATATGGTATGAATAACCGCCTTACCAAGTTTTTCTAACAAAATATAATGCACTGCGTCTTTTGTTTTTTTCTTATCCTTTTGCAAAACAGATATAGCCTTAGCCGTATTAAAGGAAGCATAGGTAGGTAACCCATACTTTTCTAAAAGTGCAACAAGCGCGTGTCTATTATTGAAATTCAATAGCTGTTCTGAAATTACGGCAGCATAGGTCATACCAATACTAATTGCCTGACCATGACTTAACTCGTAAGAATTTTCTAATGCATGCCCAAGGGTATGACCAAAGTTTAAAAGCTTGCGATCAGCCTTTTCAAACTCATCGGCAAGTACCACTTTGGTTTTGATCATTACATTGCGCTCCACTAGTTTTGCAGTTAAAGACAAGTCCTTTTTATACACAGTAAGTGTATTCGACTGTAATTGTTTAAAGAGCGCGGCATCTTTAATTGCAGCATGCTTAATAATTTCTGCAAAACCATTTTGCCACTCAGATAATGGTAAAGATTTTAAAAAGCTGGTATCGAATAGTAAAAAATATGGTTGGCGAATAATGCCCACCATATTTTTATAGACGCCCACATCTATTCCATTTTTGCCGCCAATAGAAGCGTCTACCATGGCAAGTAAAGAAGTAGGCACAAAACCTACTGCAATACCCCGCATGTAAATACTTCCTACATAACCCGTAATATCTGTGATTACACCGCCTCCTACACCAATTAAAGTGGTTTGACGATCGGCACCAAGTTCAATAAGCCTATCTATAATAACATCCACAGTTTGCTGCACTTTATACTGCTCACCGGGTTTTAATACAATAGTAGACCAACCTTTAAACTTTTTTTTATGCGCTTCAAAAACATTCTCATCTGTAATAATTACAGCAGACTCAACAGATACTAACTTTTTTAACACATCAAAAGAAGCATCAAAATAATAGTTAACAAGCTTGTCCGAAAAATGAAAAGTTCTTTTTTTCATCCGTATAATATTATGCAAGCGCTCCTAATTAGGAGTTCATGATTTTATTTTGATGGTTGATACTTTCCATATGCACCGCATCAAAATATTTGGTAATAAATTCTTGACTTAATCCAAGCTTATCGCCTCTTTGGTATGCACGCTCCAAAATAGCATTCCATCTATTGGTTTGTAAAATAGTAATGTTATTGTCTTTTTTATACTGACCAATTTTATCGGCAACTTTCATACGCTGTCCAATAAGTTGTAGCAATTCATCATCGAGCTGGTTAATTTGCTGACGCATTTTTTCCATCACAGCATGCAGTTCTTCAGAATCAATTTCTTCCGTTCTCCAAATAATAGAACCAATCATTTCACCTAAACGCTCTGGTGTTACTTGCTGTTTAGCATCACTCCAGGCATTATCCGGATCAATATGACTTTCAATAATTAAACCATCAAAGTCGAGGTCAATTGCTTTTTGAGCAACGTCCATTAAAATATCTCTTCTACCGCAAATATGTGATGGGTCATTGATAAGCAACATGCCTGGATTACGGCGTTTCATTTCGATGGCTAAATGCCACATCGGCGCATTCCTGTATTCGGTATTACCATAAGAACTAAATCCTCTATGGATTAAACCAATATTTTTAATGCCCGCATTTGCAACGCGCTCCACAGCACCAATCCATAATTCTAAATCTGGATTGATGGGATTTTTAATTAACACGGGAACATCAGCCCCCTTTAGTGCATCCGCAACATCTTGCACACTAAAAGGATTTACGGTGGTTCTTGCACCAATCCATAAAACATCGACACCAAAATGAAGTGCATCTTCAACTTGTTTAGCAGTAGCAACCTCAACTGCCACAGGCAGTCCAGATTCTTTTTTAGCTTGCTGTAACCAAGGCAACCCTTTGGTACCAATACCTTCAAAACTACCAGGTCGTGTACGCGGCTTCCAAATACCAGCACGTAAAATATCTACTTTACCTGTAGCTGCGAGTCTGGTTGCTGTTTGCACTACTTGCTCCTCTGTTTCTGCACTGCAGGGACCAGAGATAATCAAAGGTCTTTTTTGTAGAAGCGCTTCCACTCCTGTTTTTGTTTCGATTGCTTGCTCCATAAAAATATTTAACCAAAATAAAAAATTACTCCCCTTTTCTTGGTCTGCGCTCACCACCACTATCGGCATCATTCATACGAATGCGTCTGCCATTATAGCTTTTCCCATCAAGTGCATTCACCATTTGCTTAGCAGCACCTTTTTCAATTTCAATCCAAGAGTTCATGTCTTTCATATCTATTCTACCTAGTGCGTCTTTTTTAAGATCACTCATATCTAGAATATATTGTAAGAAACTTGCTTTATAAAAACCGTCTTTGGTTCCTAAGTTTACAAAAAGTCGGCTGTATCCATTACCACCCCCTCTTGCAAATTCTTTTCTATTATCGCCTCTTCCACCATCACGCTCTCTTCCACCATCACGACTTCTTCCACCATCACGGTCTCTACCATCTCTGCGTCTTGCTTGATCTGGCGCATCACTTTGTTCACGTCTGCCCTTATCTCTATGGTTAAGGTCTTCTGCGTTTTCGTAATATTTAAGGAAACGATCAAACTCCATAGCAGCCACACGCTTAAGCACATCTTCTTTGCTTACATCAGCAAATTTTTCTGCAAGCATAGGAACATAGGTTTCATAATCACCGTGGCTAATATCTGCAGACAATAATTTTTCCATGAAAGAGAAAAATTGTTTACGGCAAACATCTTTACCGCTTGGAATATCTAGTTTAGAAAACTTAGAATTGTTGATGCGTTCAATTTGTTTGAACTTGTACATTTCTTTTGAGTGCACAATTGAAATACAAATACCTTGTAAACCCGCACGTCCAGTTCTACCACTACGGTGTGTATATACTTCTACATCATCTGGCAATTCGTAATTGATGACGTGTGTGATACCTTGTACGTCAATCCCTCTAGCAGCAACGTCTGTAGCAATAAGGAGTTGTAAAGTTTTATCTCTAAACTGACCCATTACTTTGTCACGCTGGCCTTGTGTAAGATCGCCATGTAAAGCATCAATATCATATCCTTCGCGGGTTAAACGCTCAGAAATTTCTTGCGCATCAACTTTAGTTCTGGTAAAAATGATACCATAAATACCCGGGTTAAAATCAATGATTCTTTTAAGTGTTTGGTAACGGTGTTGCGCGGATGTAACATAATATTGGTGATCAATACTTTTGTTAGAGGTATTTACTTTACCAACAGTTACTTCTACAGGATCCTTCATGTAACGCTTACTCACCTTTCTAATTTCTGGTGGCATGGTTGCACTAAATAACCAAGTGCTTTCGCGCTGTGGTGTATTTTTTAAGATGAATTCGATATCATCCTGAAAACCCATGTTTAGCATTTCATCCGCTTCATCTAAAACAACGTATTGTATTTGTTCTAGGTTGATTGCTTTACGCTCAATCAAGTCAATTAAACGACCAGGGGTTGCTACAATAATTTGTACCCCTCTTTTCAAGTCTCTAATTTGTAAACCAATAGAGGTACCGCCATAAACGGCTACCACAGAAATACCGGTCATGTATTTCTTAAATATTTCGATTTCCTTTACAATTTGCATGCAAAGTTCTCTGGTAGGACAAACAACAAGTGCTTGCGGGTATTTTGCCTTTTCATCTATAATATGTAATAGAGGTAGTCCAAAAGCGGCTGTCTTTCCTGTTCCTGTTTGTGCCAAGCCAATAAAATCCTTGGTTCCACTCAGTAAAACTGGGATTGCTTGTTCTTGGATTGCTGTAGGGTTCACGTACCCTAGTTCTGTAGTTGACTGAATCAATCTAGCATCAATTCCCAACTCTTCAAATGTCGTCATGTAGTAAAAATTTTGCGGCAAAGGTACTTATAAGGTAGGGTTTTGCCTGTTTTTTATTTATTTTCAGCCTGTTTTGACAAAGCGGGCCTATTTTAAAATCCGCTTTATTCCGTTGGCTTTCTCAATTAATTCAAGCAAATAATCAGGATCTTCCTTTTCTAAGCTTGCCTTAAATTTTCTTAATTGAGAGATATGTTCATTAAGAACGTCTAAAACGTTCTCTTTATTCTGCATGAGGATCGGAACCCACATACTTGGATTACTCTTGGCAAGGCGAACGGTACTCTCAAAACCACCACTTGCCAGTTCAAAAATGGCATCTTCTTCCCTTTCCTTCTCCAAAACAGTGTTTGCAAGGGCAAAAGATGTTATATGTGAAATATGACTAATATATGCAACGTGTACGTCATGTGCAGCAGCCTCCATGTATAAAAGGTGCATGCCAAGGGTCTGATACACCTGCTCCACCAGGGCAGCAGCATCCGGGTCACTGGCTTCTTTTGAACAAATAACCGTAGCCTTGTCTGTAAAAGCATTGTTTACAGCGGCTTCCGGTCCACTATACTCGGTACCCCACATTGGGTGCGTTGCCACAAAACGGCCCCTTTTTGGATGCGCCTCAACAATCATACAAATATTGTTTTTGGTAGAACCCACGTCCATCACAACTTGACTCGTTGCGATATCAAGTATTTGAGGCAATAAATTTTCGGCGGCATTAATGGGTGTAGCTATAATGATTAGATCAGATTGCGTTACCGCATTTTGTAAAGAATGCGCTTCGTCAATAATTCCAAGTGCAAGCGCCTGGGACAAATGCTGCTCACTCGCATCTACGCCAATCACTTTTGTGGCAAAGCCCTTCTCTTTTAAAGTAAGCGCCATCGAACCACCAATTAAACCCGTACCAATTATCGTTACAATCATTGTTCTATAATTTATAATGCAATACCTGCATTTTTAACCCTTTCAAGAGCAAGTTCAAAACGCTCTACTGGCGCACATAAACTAATTCTAATAAATGCATTACCGCCTGTTCCAAAAATGCCACCAGGCGTAATAAAAACATTGGCCTCGTACAACACTTTATCACTTAATGCAAAACCATCGGCATAAGACGCAGGTATACTAGCCCACACAAACATGCCTACCTGCGTTTTTGAATAGGTACATTTTAATAAGTCAAGTAGTTCAAAAACTTTTTCTCGTCGTGCTTTGTAAATCACATTGATGCTATCATACCAATCTTTACCTAAGCCAAGCGCCTTTGCAGCAGCAAGTTGTATTGGTAAATACATACCACTATCCATATTGGATTTAAATCGTAACACTTCTTCGATGCGTTCTTTTTTCCCAGCCAACATACCCACTCTCCAGCCAGCCATATTAGAACATTTACTGAGTGAGTTTAATTCCACCACCACTTCTTTAGCGCCTTTAACAGCGAGTAAACTTTTAGGTGTTTCATTTAAAATAAAACTATACGGATTGTCGTGACAAATTAATATTTGATGTTTCGTTGCAAATGCAATAAGGGCTTCAAAAAAATGATCTGAAGGAAGTTGCCCCGTAGGCATATGCGGATAATTCACCCACATTAATTTGACTTTGGTTAAATCTGTTTTTTCGAGTGCATCTAAATCTGGCTCCCAATTTCCAGAAAGTGTTAAATCGTAATATACGGGTTCACCTCCTGCTAATTTAACAGCACTGCTATAGGTTGGATAACCAGGGTTTGGAATTAAAGCCTGATCCCCTGCATTTAAATAGGTCATACAAATATGCATGATGCCTTCTTTACTACCAATAAGTGGAAGTACTTCCGATTCAGGATCCAACGTAACGCCATACCATGTTTGATAGAATTCGGCAATTGCATTTCGCAAAATTGGAACACCTTTATACGATTGATACGCATGTACATTATCATGAGCAGCGGCTTCTTGCAAAGCCTTTACCACATCTGGGTGTGGCGCCAAATCGGGACTTCCAATACCTAAATTAATAATTTGTTTACCCGCTTTATTGAGCTGCTCAATTTCTCGGAGCTTTTGTGAAAAATAATATTCACCAATCCCGTCTAATCTATTTGCTGTTTGCATGTTCATAAGAATCCAATTTTTGTATTACCCCTTTTGCATTTTTCCTTTCTGATAAACGCCAAATATTTTTACACTATTGGTTAACCCCGTTATAGCAGCAAGTACTTGATCCAGTTTTTTACGCTTGTCAAATTCCATATCGGCATAGAACCCGTATTTAAAATTACTTCCTGGAATAGGCATGCTTTGCAACTTGGTTAAGTTAACATCAAACTTTGCAATTTGTGTTAGCACTTTAGCAAGTACGCCTTTGGCATGGTTGGTTTGAAAATAAATAGACGCTTTATTGGCCAGCGGATCCTCTACAACATCTGCAGCTCTTTCCAACACCAAAAACCGCGTATAATTATTTTTTTGTGTTTGAATATCTGGTCCAATAATTTCCAAATTAAAAAGCTCGGCAGCTAATTTACTGGCTACCGCGGCCACATGCTTAGACCTATGCTGCAGGAGATGCTTTGCACTTAGCGCTGTATCTTCTGACTCTACTAATTTCCAATTGTTTTTTTCGAGGTAATCCAAACATTGAAGTAGTGCCATAGGATGACTATGCACTTCTTTAATATCTGCTAATTGAACGCCTTTATTAACGAGCAAGTTTTGACTAATAGATAAATAAACTTCGCCAGTTACTTTTAATGAAGAGCGAAGTAGTAGATTATAGTTAGGCAAAATGCTACCCGCAATAGAATTTTCGATGGCCATCATAGCGCCCGCCGATTCTTTTTTATTCTCTGCTTTTTTTACAAGTGCACTAAAAGTGGCACAAGGCACAACGGCCACGTCTTTACCAAAAATAGTGCGCGCTGCTACCTGATGGAAACTTCCTTCGTAACCCTGAATGGCAATGCCCATTTCATTTACAGGCTTTCTTGTTATTTTAGTTTTTGTTGGCATATAGTTAAAAAAAATCCCGGCCAGTTGGCCGGGATTGTATGTAAAAATTTTTTGTTACGCTAATACATATAATACCCGGCTCCTTTTTGTAAAGAAGTAATAGTAATAGAAACTAAACCAAGTATTTAGGAATAATGCTCTCATGTCTTTTCAAATATAAGTATAAAAATTACTTAAATTAAAAAGAGACTAAAAATTTTATGCTAACAAACTTTAGTTATTAAAGGCTTAAGCGAATGTACCGCTTGAAAAACCAAAATTACTACCTATAAAAAATAAGCCCTCTTGTAGAAACAAGAAGGCTATTTACGATTGCTTGCCATATGAAAATCTTAAAGATTGTTGAAACCGGCAAGCTAGTTTTGACCGTTTAGGCCTTAAACAATCTAGCTAATGTTTTAACTAATTAAGGTCTAGTTGTATCACCTGCAGCTGCAGTTGTATCACCAGAAACAGCAGTTGTATCACCAGATACAGTTGCAGTTGTGTCAGTTGCTGTAGTGTCTACAGTTGCTTCTTTGTTTTCACCTGAATTACAAGCTACGAAAGCTACTACTGCTAAAATTGCGAATACTTTTTTCATTTTTTTGGGTTTTTGTTTGAATGAATGTGCCTATTGATACCGGAAGGGGTGAAAAGGTAACCCGCCTAACCTCCTTTTTTTTCAAAAAAAAAGATTTCGGGCTATATTGGGTTACTTTTATACCCTAAAGCGTATTAAAAGAAGTATTTAGTGAAAGCTACGAGTAACGAACAAGCATTATTAAAGGGGCTGGCAAGCAATGATTCGGCCATTATTGAACAACTCTACAAAGAGAACTTCAGTACCATTCAGGCCTTTATTTTGGCCAACAATGGCTCTTATGACGATGCACGTGACGTTTTTCAGGAAGCAATGATTGCCTTGTATGAAAAAGCTCAATCAGGGTCTTTTGTTTTAACCTGTCAAATTAAAACGTATATATACTCTGTTTGCCGCAGGTTATGGCTCAAAAAATTGCAACAATTAGGGCGCTATGCGCAACCGGTTGATAATTTGGAAGAAACCATTGCTGTGGAGGACGACCTCGAACAGCACGCTAAGCATGACGCCGCCTTCGCTATTATGGATCGGGCACTAAAAAGCTTAGGTGAACCTTGTAAAAGTCTGTTGGAAGGCTACTACCTTCAAAAAATGGACATGCAAGCTTTGGCATCGGAATTTGGTTATACCAACGCCGACAATGCCAAAAACCAGAAATACAAATGTTTGATGCGCCTTAAAAAGTTGTTTTTTGCGCAGTACAATATTGGAGAGTAAGTAACACAGAATAAGTAACATGGAAGATTTTTTATTATTAGAAACCATCGAAAAGTACCTGAGCAACCAAATGGATGCACAAGAAAAAGCCGCTTTTGAATTGGTTCGTAAAAATACCCCCGAAATTGACCAGATGGTGGTGGAACACGCCATGTTCTTACAGCAAATAAACGAGTACAGCGCCATTAAATCCATCAAACAAACACTTACTCAAACGCATCAAAATTTATTGGAGCGCGGCGAGATTTCAAATAGCGAAAATGTTTCAAGCAGCGCTAAAATTGTACAATTATTTCACAAGTACAAAAGAGTGGCATCCATCGCAGCTTCTATTGGCGGTGTAATTGCATTATTCATTAGCGGACTCGCTTTATACCTTTCTCCAGTTAGCCATAGCAATCAAATACAGCAATTAAGTAACGATATCGCTGCGATCAAAAAAAGTCAGCAATACCAAGGCAAACTTATCAATGAGGTAAAAAGTAAATTACCTGCTGGTGTTAAATTTATTAGTGGCGGTTCTGGATTTTTAATTGATGCCAAAGGTTTTATTGTGACCAATGCACATGTTATAAAAGGAACCGGTACAATTGTTGTAGACAATACTGGCAAAGAATACGTTGCTGAAATCGCACTTCTGGACAAAGAAAAAGATTTAGCAATCTTAAAAATTAACGACGCAGATTTTACTTCAAAAAAATCACTTCCATATTCTATTCGTAAATCAACCACCGATTTAGGAGAAGAAATATTTACACTCGGTTATCCAAGAAACGAAATTGTATACGGCACAGGTTATTTAAGCGCTAGAAGTGGTTACGAAGGAGATTCACTCTCCTATCAATTACAAATGAGTGCCAACCCTGGTAACTCTGGCGCTCCTGTATTTGATAATGCTGGCGAAGTAATTGGTGTATTAAGCACTAGGGAAGCACAATTAGAAGGTGTTGTATTTGCGCTAAAATCAAACAATATTTACAAAGTAGTTAATGATTACAATGCGTCAAACGATGGCGGTAAAGACATTAAAATTTCTACCCGTTCAAATATTAGTCGAATGTCACGCAAAAATCAAATTGCAACACTTGAGTCTTGCGTATACTATGTAAAGTCTTTTGATAAATAATTACAGCTTTCGCTTACTTATTGTCCCCATAAATTACTAGGATACAAACCTTTTTCTACGAGATTAGAGATACTCGCTTGTACAACAGGCGCATCCTCTTTATAAGTAACACCAAACCAGCTCGCAGAAGTTGTGCCCACTTTTACATTGCCTAATTTAGCATTCACAAAATGCTTGGTTACAGACGGCAAGAAAAATTCAGATTTTAATTCCATCCCTTGCGCATCTAAAAAATTAGAAAATTCTGATTCGCAAAGTGCTACAAAGCTAGCAGGGTAACATAAAAAATTCATGCTTACAATGGTATCTGCAGTTAATGGAAATAACTGATCGTTATCTTCATAAACAATAACACCGTCTTCGTTCTTAAATATTTTAGTACGCTCGTTTATGTCAATTAAATTGCCGTTATCATCTACACTACAAACCCCTCTACTCACCGTTCCATTGTCGCTTAGTGTTTTGCCCAACTCATATCCAATAATGGAATAGGTTTGATCATTGCACTCATTGTTTAAAAAAGTAGCCGCTTGTACAAAGGCATCTTTACCATAAAAATCATCGGCATTAATAACAGCAAATGGTTCATTTAATTTTCCTTTGCAACAAAGAACCGCGTGTGCAGTTCCCCAAGGCTTTACGCGCTCAGGTGTTACATTTTTACCTTCCGTAAATGCAGCTAAATGCTGGTATACATAATCGGTAGCAATTTTGCCCTTTAACTTTGGTTCAAAAATTGACTTAAATTGCTCACTAAAATCTTCTCTAATAATAAAAACAATTTTACCAAAACCTGCCTCAATCGCATCATAAATCGAATAATCCATGATAGTTTCGCCACTAGGTCCAAAAGATTGAATTTGTTTCATGCTACCGTAACGGCTTGCCATACCGGCTGCAAGAATTACTAATGTTGGTTTCATAAGAGAATATTAAGGGCTGCGAAGCTAAATCATTCTTTAAAATAGTTGACACATATTCCAAATGAATATTAATAATATTTATATACAAGATATCAGCGCATTACTTGACAATATATTGAATATCAATATATTAAGAGCCGATGTATTGGATCCGGTAGTAAGTGGCAATAAATGGTTTAAACTACAATTTTATGTGCGTGACGCCATTGCTGCTGGTAAAACAACACTGGCCACATTTGGCGGCCCCTATTCCAACCATATCATTGCCACTGCAAAATATGGCGCCAACATGGGACTCAACACGGTAGGTTTTATTAGAGGCGAAAAACCAACAACCCTTTCACCTACCCTAACTGATGCCATCCAACATGGAATGACCCTACATTTTGTTTCTAGAGAAGACTTTGAGCGTAAAGAAAAAATCATTTCGCATAACCAAGATCCAAATTGGGCCTGGATACCTGAAGGCGGTTACGGTATTACTGGCGCAGAAGGTGCCAAATCAATGTTAACCATTAAAGACACCAGCAGTTATGACACCATCATTTGTGCAGTAGGCACCGGCACCATGATGGCAGGACTTATCAAAGCAGCAGCGCCACATCAAAAAATAATTGGGCTTTCGGTTTTAAAAAATAACATTTCTATTGACGCAGCAATAAAAGCGCTATTAACCGAAGATGAAGTCAATAAAAGTTTTGAAATCATCCATGATTATCATTTTGGCGGCTATGCAAAACTCACGCCAGCACTGATTGATTTTATGAATGATTGTTACAATAAAATGGAACTGCCATTAGATTTTGTCTACACGGCTAAATTAATGTACGGGGCCCAGAACCTTGCTACCAAAGGAAAATTTGAGCCTTCATCAAAAATACTTGTGATACATTCGGGGGGATTACAAGGCAACCGTTCTTTTAAAAAAGGAACATTAACCTTTTAATTACACTTTTAAAATTAACCGTTACGCTTTTAAAATAGCGCCAAAAATTTGTTCGAAATTTTGTTTGACCAAATCTTTTACTTCCTGCATAGGTACATCTCGTCCTAACTCTTTTTGCAAAGAAGCAACCTGCTTATCAGGTATCCCACAAGGAACAATATTATTAAAATAAGACAAATCCGTATTTACGTTAAGTGCAAATCCATGCATGGTAATCCAACGGCTACATTTAATACCCATCGCACAAATTTTACGTGCTAATTTTTTATTATCAGGATCCAACCAAACGCCCGTTTCACCAGCACTTCTTCCAGCTGCAATACCATAATGCGCAAGTGTTTGAATAATCACTTCTTCTAAACTTCGGAGGTACCAACCTAAATCAGTTTTAAACTTTTCTAAATCTAGTATGGGATACCCCACTAGCTGTTCGGGTCCATGAAAAGTAATGTCGCCTCCTCTATTAATGTGAAAATAATCAATCCCGTTTGACTCCATAAAAGCGGTGGTCATCAGCACATTGGCCGCATTTCCGTTTTTCCCAAGCGTGTATACGGGCGGATGTTCTACAAACAATAAATGATTTTTGGTAGGCCAATCCTGGACTGGAATTTCATTTTGATTACGGTAACTAGCCTTAATAGCCGAATTCTCAGTCAACAAAGACTCTTGGTAGGCCCAAACCTCTTTGTATTTGCGGGTTCCCAAATCCTCAAAAAAAACTTCCTGCTGCATTGCACAAAAGTAGGAAGGTTTGGGGCTATTTTTGCAACTATGGAACCGGATATTGATTTATTTAATGAAGAAGGCACAGAAACCCTCTACGAAAGAAAAACTTTTGTCATTGACAAAGGGCAAGAACCCTTTCGTATCGACAAATGGGTGCAAACGCATATGGAAGGTGCCACCAGAAGCAAGGTTCAACAAAGTATTGAAGCAGGTTTTTTAACGGTGAACGGTAAAAATGTAAAAAGCAACTATAAGGTAAGACCCGGCGACGAGATTTTAATTATGAGTCTTGTAAATCCAGAAACGCATGTTTTAAAAGCAGAAAATATTCCGTTAAACATTGTATTTGAAGACGACGCAGTGATGGTCATTAATAAACCACCTAACATGGTGGTTCATCCGGGGGTTGGAAATTATACAGGCACTTTACTCAATGGAGTTGCCTATTATTTGCAACAACAAAATCCTAACATAGACGAGCAATCATTGCCTCGTTTTGGTCTTGTACACCGCATCGATAAAAATACAACGGGACTAATTGTACTTGCAAAAACTGCAGAAGCAGCAGCGCATTTAGCAAAGCAGTTTTTTAACCATACCGTTGAAAGAAAATACACGGCACTTGTTTGGGGTGATGTACTAGAAGACGCCGGAACCATTGTTGCAAATATTGCGCGTCATAAACAAAACCGAAAAATGTTTGACGCCTATCCAGAAGGCGATATTGGCAAACACGCCATTACACATTATAGCGTTATTGAAAGGTTCAATTATGTAACCCTCATTAGTTGTGTGTTAGAAACCGGCCGAACACACCAAATTAGAGTGCACTTAAAACATATTGGTCATACTTTATTTAATGACCTCGAATACGGCGGAGACCGCATTTTAAAAGGCACTATTTATACCAAGTACAAACAGTTTGTAGACAATTGTTTTGACGCCTGTCCAAGGTGCGCACTTCATGCTACGACACTTGGATTTGTACATCCAACCACCAACGAATTTATCAAATTTGAAGCAGCTATACCTGAAGATATGCATGCAGCTGTTCAAAAATGGAGCGGGTATGTACAAAATAAAACACGCACCGAATAGTGCGTGTTTTTTAAGAGATATCAAAAAAAACTTTTACTTCTTTACCGCTGCTTTTTGTACTGCACTTAAAGGAGCAATGTATAAGCTACGACCGTGTGTACCAAGTATGATTTCATTGTCACGCGGATGCACTGCTATGTCATGAACGGGCACACTTGCAGGAAGTCCTTTATTCCACATCATAGAACTATTTCCACCATCTACACTTACATAAAGGCCACCATCGGTTCCAACGTATAAAATGTTTTCATTGGCAACGTCTTCTTTAATAACGTTTACAGGCTCCATAGGAAGGTCTTTCATAATTTGCTTCCATGTAGTACCATAATCATCTGAACGGTATACATAGGCGTTAAAATGATCATTACGGTAGCCGTTTAGGGTTACATAAACGCGGGCTTCATTAAAAGCACTCGCCACTACCCTGCTAACATACAATCCTTTTGGTAAGCCTTTATTCAATACAGAAAAAGTATACCCGCCATCTTTTGTAACTTGTACATTACCATCATCAGAACCTACATAAATAAGGCCAAATTTGATTGGGCTTTCACTCATAGTTGCAAGCGTTCCAAATGGAACATCCCCTTGCGCTGGATTGGTGGTTAAGTCAGCACTTAAGGTTACTAAACTATCGCCTCTATTAAATGAACGGTGAAACTTATTGCTTCCGTAATAAAACACATCTTGATTGTGTCTACTTAATAAAATTGGAGTTTGCCAATTATAACGAAGTGCCGTTTCACCTAAATCACGAGAAGGTCTAACTGACTTTCTTTCTTTGGTTAGTAAATTTTGACGAGAGTATGCACCAAATTGAGACCCACTATAAATGGTTTTGTTGTCTCTAAAATCTACTTGCACTTGCATACCATCTCCACCATTTATACCTGTAAATGGATTATGACCACTATCATACCAATCATAATTTTCTTTGGTTAAACTTGAACCATACCAAGTACCATTGTCCTGAAGTCCACCATATACATTGTATGGCTTAGCCATATCAAAAGCAATATTATAAAACTGACCAACAGCAGGTGTATTGGCTTTAAACCAATGTTCACCATCATCGTAGGTGATATTACAACCACCATCATTACCTAAAATCATATGGCTATCTCGCTTGCCATTCATCCAAACATAGTGATGATCTGCGTGTACATTTTCTTTCCCGATTTCTTTGAATGTTTTTCCGCCATCCGTGCTTAATACAACACCCACACCCGTTAATGCAATTTTATTAGCATTGGTTGGGCTAACAAATACCTTACCAAAATAGTATCCATACGTACTGTAAATACCAATGGTTTTATCATGTGTTTTTTTCCAGCTTGCACCGCCATCATCGCTTCGGTATAATTCGGCACCATAAATAGGCGTTTCAAATAAAGCAGTATTAGCATCATACAAATAATCCCAAATACAGGTTGGTGCTAATGTTCCATTTTTTACAGCCTCTTTAATGCCAGCAGCTGTATACTTTGTAGGCAGTTGGTTACGCGGAGATTTTACAAATGCATTTAATTTTTTATCATCAAGTGCTGCAAACTGCTCTTTACTTAAATCTTTAAAATCCCTTAACACATAACGCGTAGTATCGGTGGTATTTTTTAATGCCGTTTCTGGTTGATGAAAATTATTATCTACCACAGCAAATACAGTATTAGGGTTTTGAGGATATACGGCTAAGCCAATTCTACCCACACCATCGCCATTTGGAAATCCAGAACTTGGTGTATTAATTTGCTTCCAGGTATCACCGCCATCGATACTTTTATAAATACCACTTGTTTTACCAGACTCTTCAAAATTTGAAGCCGTTCTAGTTTTATACCACATCGCAGCATACAATACAGAAGGATTTTTACTGTCAATATCAATATCTACAGCGCCGGTATTCGCATCTACATATAAAGTCTGATTCCAATTTTTACCGCCGTCTGTTGTTTTGTAAACGCCACGCTCTTTATTAGGAGAATACAAATGACCCAATGCAGCAACCCATGCTGTATTAGGCTCCGCTTCATTGATCACAATTTTGCCAATATGGTGGCTTTCTGGAAGTCCAAGATAATCCCAAGACTTTCCTCCATTGCTAGATTTATAAACACCAATACCAGCATACGATGATCTACTACTATTTACTTCACCAGTGCCTACCCAAATAATATTGTGTTTCCAGTTAACGGCTACTGCACCAATGGTAAGTATGGCCTCAGAGTCAAACACAGGGGTGAAACTTTGACCATTATTGGTGGTATGCCATAAACCGCCTGTAGCATAAGCTACATAAAAATTAGTGGGATCCTCTGGATTAACAGCCATATCTACAACCCTTCCGCTCATCACCGTTGGTCCAATATTTCTAAAGGCGGTTCCGTTAACGGTAGATGTTTCTACTAATTTTTTACGCTGGTCTATAGAGGATAACCTTTCTGATGCAGGCGTAGGTTTAATTTGAGCTGTGCTATACAAAGACAATGTTAGCAAAAGGCAAAAACTGAGTATTTTTCTCATAATCGTACTTATAATTTGTATTTTTAAGTGATTAAATGTAAGAAAATGCGCCTTCTTTTTATCCTTTTTTCCATAATATTTTATAGTGCTGCTTATGGGCAGTGTAAAACCTATCGACTCACTTCAAAAGGCGATACCCTTAATTGTACAGAAGCCAGTGGTCTCAAAAGAGGCAAATGGAAAATGGAAATCCCCCCTATTAGAGGCGAAAGAGGCTACGTTGAGGAAGGTGTTTTTGTAAATGATAAAAAAGAAGGTACATGGCGCCGTTTTAATTTAATGGGAGATCCCATGGCCATCGAAAATTATAAATGGGGATTAAAAAATGGGATTTGTACTTATTTAACCATTCAGGGAATTGAAAGAGAAGAATCTTGGAGGGCCATCGACCCTTCTAAACCCTATGACACTATTGACGTGCAGGATATCAACAATCCAAATTTGTATGAAAAAGTAATTGTAAAAACAACGGGCGCCTCATTAAGGCATGGTACCTGGAAAATTTATGACCCCTATACCGGTCAGAGATTAAGAACCGAAAGCTGGATCTTAGATGTTTTGCAAGACCCCAATACAAAAAAAGAAACACCCGCTGATATGAACAGTGGCTTACCTAACACAAGCGCACCCAAATCAAAATCAGATACGGCTACTAAAAAAGTAATTCCAAAAGAAGTATTAGAATTTCAAAAGAAAAACAAAGGCAAAAAAATTGTAGACGGTAAAACGGGAGGCTAAATACTTACTTGATAGCGGCCATAAAGCTTTTTGCAAAATACTGTAACTGATAATCGATACTATTACTCCAGTATGCTTTGTTATGCCCACCTGGCCTTTCGGTGTAATCATGATCAATTTTATTTGATAAAAGCACTTGATGGAGCGACCTGTTTACATCAATAAAAAAATCTGATACCCCACAATCAAAAATGATATGAAGCTGACCTGCCTTTAGATTTTTTGCAATCGTGACCACCGAATAATCGGTCCAATTTTGAGGATATTCAATAATGGTACCCAATGACTTTTTGATATCCCAACTATTTGGGAACGGTCTAATATCTACGCCACCACAAACACTGCCAGCGTTACCAAATAAATTAGAATGGCGCATTCCTAAAAACAATCCGCCATGTCCACCCATGCTAAGCCCTGTAATAGCGCGGTGGTCTTTACTAGCACTTGTAGGAAAATGCGAATCAATGTAGGGTAGCAATTCTTTGGTAATAAATGTTTCGTATTTAATTGAATCATTAATAGGGCTATCATAATACCAACTACCATATCCCCCATCCGGACAGACAAGCATAACTTGATATTGATCAGCTCTAGATTGTAACTGTGGCGCATCTTTTAACCAACTACCATAATTACCACTGTATCCGTGTAACAAATAAACAACTGGAAATTTAATACCAGGTTTGCCAGCAGCATTATCAGGAACGACTACCGCTACTTTTATATTTTTATGCATGGTATTACTGTATACGACAATCGTATCAACGCGCGCGGCATTTGAAACAATTACAAAAAAGAAACAAATAAATACGGATACAATGTTTTTCATAGATATGGTTTAATAAAAAAAGCCACTTGAAGATAATTCAAGTGGCTTTAATATTGGTTGATCTTTTATTATTTTTTCTTTTCTTGAGCAGCCTGCATTGGATTCAATCCAAATGACTGACCTCTACCAAGTGAACGTTGTTTAAACAAAGTGAACTTGCTAGGCTCAGCACTTACGTTACCCCAGAAATTATTGGTTTCGTTAATATCTGCAGTTTCACGCATTGGATCTAATTTAATGCTCGCTACTTCTTTGCGAGACATAAACACGCGTGATACTTTATTTTCGTTTTTACGCCAAATTTGCGCACCAATACGCTCTGTTTCTTTGGTACCATCTTTGTAAGTAAACTCAACAATAATTGGCATTACAAGCCCACCTTTATTGGTGAAAGTGATTTCATATAAATGTACATTACTGTAGTTTGCTTTTTCTTCGTCAGACAATACTTCTGGCGTACCAAAAGAAGGCATGGTATTTTTAGTTTCAGCATCATACGGCTCAATTCCTCTTGCATAACGCCAGTAGAAATCCCTTAATGAAGTATCCGCATCGGTAGCAAAAATGATTGACTTGTCTTCTCTATTTCTAATTTTAGAAATGTCTTCAAAACTATTAAGGGTTGGCTTGTCAATTGACATTTTCATTCCACCTGCTCTTGCACCCATACCACCAGCACGTGGTTGAGCAGCAGCATCATATACTGCATGCGCTACCGTATCAATGGCAATATCACAAGCTTCGATACTATAAAACCAACCTCTCCAGAACCAATCCAAATCAACAGCACTCGCGTCTTCCATGGTTCTAAATAAATCGGCAGGTGTTGGATGTTTAAATGCCCAACGTCTCGCATATTCTCTAAATGCAAAGTCAAACAATTCTCTGCCCATGATGGTTTCACGTAAAATATTTAAACCAGTACCTGGTTTAGAATACGCGTTAGGTCCAAACTGAATAATGTTTTCACTATTGGTCATAATTGGCTCTAACTGATCTTTAGGCGCTTTCATATAATCAACAATACCAAAAGCAGGTCCTCTACGAGAAGGGTATTTGTTATCAAATAATTCTTCAGTTAAATATTCAACAAAGGTATTTAAGCCTTCATCCATCCATGACCATTGACGCTCATCCGAGTTCACAATCATTGGGAAGAAATTATGACCTACTTCATGAATGATGACACCAATCATGCCAAGCTTTGTTGCTTCGCTATAAGTGCCATCTTTATTGGTACGACCATTGTTAAAACAAATCATTGGATATTCCATACCATTAGAAGCTTCAATACTTTGTGCTACAGGGTATGGATAAGGGATAGAAAATTTAGAATAAGAACGAATGGTGTGCGCTACTACTTTAGTAGAATATCTTCTCCATAAATTGTACGCTTCTTTAGGATAACCACTCATACACATTACCTTCTTACCTTCTACATAAGTTGGCATTGCATCAAAAACAAACTTACGGCTCGCTGTCCATGCAAAGTCACGCACATTGTCTGCTTTAAATACCCAAGTTTTTTTAGCAGTACTTTTTTGCTTCTCTGCATTTTTTGCTTCCTCAAGTGTTACTACTTCAACTACATCTTTTGCAGTTTGCGCTGTCTTCCAACGCGCTAACTGTGCAGGAGTTAAAACCTGTGCATAGTTTTGACACTCCCCTGTTCCCATAATAACATGGTCTGCAGGTGCAGTGATAGATACATTGTAATTACCAAAGGTTAAAGCAAATTCGCCTCTACCTGTAAATTGGTGGTTTTGCCAACCCTGAAAATCAGAGTATACGCAAAGTCTTGGGAACCACTGAGCCATGGTAAACACACTGTTACCATCTTCAGGGAATAATTCGTAACCACCTCTACCTCTAAACACCAAACGATCAGAGATTTTATAAGACCAAGTAATATTGAAAACAAATTTTTGACCCGGCTGTAAAGTTGTTGGCAAATCAACACGCATCATTGTTTGATTAATGGTGTATTTTAAAGCCTTACCAGTAGCGTCTGTAATTTTAGAAATGATATGACCATAGCCGTTGTCTTTTTTTGCATCTTCTAATGCTGCAATAGAAGATTGAGAAACTTGACGAAGTGAACTTCCGTCCTGAAAATCAGCTTTGTTTACGGTACTATGCTCATTTTCATCCAGCTGTAACCATAAATACGTTAACGCATCAGGAGAGTTGTTAAAATACGTAATGGTTTCACTTCCTTTTAATAAAAGGTTTGCTTCATCAAGCTCACACTTGATATTGTAGTCGGCACGTTGTTGCCAGTATTTTGGCCCCGGTGCACCACTCGCTGTACGATACTCGTTGGGCGTAGACAAAATGGTTCCTAACTGCTCAAACTTATTTCCGTGGTTTGAGGTTGGGTTGTTTTGAATGTTTTGTGCAAATGATACGGTGCTCACTGCAACAAACATTAAAAATGCAAAAAATTGCTTCATAGCATAATGGATTAAAGATGAAAATACCGCTCAATGGCCATTTGAAGAGAAAGTGCAAGAATGCCACCGCTGACAATCAAAATAAGGTCTCTTCGAGGGGCCTTTAAAAGCGTTACGAATATAAATGAAATAACTAAAATAGCCATCACAATTAGAATTTGGCCTATTTCAAGCCCCAAATTAAAGGCCAGTAAGGCTGGCGCTATGTTTTGCTGGATCCCTAATAAACTTTTTAGGTAAAAACTAAATCCTAACCCGTGAATAAGGCCAAAGAATAGGGCAAAAAAATAGATACTCGGAAAACGGGTATTAAAAGTAAACTTCTTGATAAACATATTACTAATTGATGTAATAAGTATCGTTACAGGAATTAGAAATTCGATCCAGTTGGTTGAAAAATCAAGATAATTGAACACACTCAAAACAAGGGTGATCGAATGACCAATGGTAAAAGCGGTAATCAATATTAACCATTTTTTCCAGTCCGAAAATTGATACCGGATACATAAAGCTGCCACAAATAAGATATGATCCATACCAGACAAATTGGCGATATGATTGAATCCTATTTGGGTATACATCCAAAACTCATGCATAAAAATCAAAATTTAGTTAGACATTTGTTGTCAATTTCAGGATACCATGGTAAATATACTAATTCATTGGACGCTCACCAGCCTTCTAGCCATTTTGCACCCATTTTTTGTATCCGTTATAGATATCACCCATAACCCAAAAGAAAGAAGTATCGAAATGAGTGTGCGCATTTTTAATGAAGATTTAGAAAAAACACTTCAAAAATATACGACTTCCAAAATCGATATCCTACAACCAACTAATAGAGATTTTGTAAATGAAGAAATTCAAAAATACATTTCAAAACACCTTACCGTTATTGTAAATGGTAAACCCATTAGCTATAAAATTATCGGGTTTGAACAACAAAAAGAAAGTACCTGGTGTTATTTTGAAGCTCAAAATATTAATAGTGCCAATACTGTTGGAATTGATTGTGACATACTCTACGACCTTGAAAATACGCAAGTCAATATCATACATGTAAAGAGTAAAGGAACAGAAAAAACCTACAAATTAGATTACCCCAACAAAACCGCAAACTTTGTATTTTAATTAGTCTTCCTCTAACAGGGTTACAAGAATTTTATCTATTCGGTGCTGATCCATATCTACAATCTCAAACGTAAAAGTTTTCCAACTAAGTGTTTCACCAGTAGATGGAATTTTTTCTAAAGAATGAATAATAAAACCTGCCAGTGTATCAAACTCTTGATCACCCTGCAACATAAATTCTGTTTTGTCAAAATAACTTAAGAAATCATAAAATGGAAGTTGCGCATCAATTAAAAAAGTACCATCAGCCCTTTTCAAAATTTCATAATCATGGTCTTCTTGTTGTGGAATATCTCCTACAATAGCCTCTAATATGTCATTTAGTGTAATCAAGCCTTCTATAGATCCATATTCGTTTACAATAAAACAGTGGTGGATTTTGGATTGTTTGAAATTTTCAAGTACTTGGTATGCCGAATTATTTTCAGGCACATACTTTGCCTCTTTGGCTACCGCACTAACGAGTTGAGCGCCATCAGCTACAAATAAATCTTTGAGTGATACGACCCCTTTAATTTGATCGATACTTCCCTCACATACTGGATACATCGAATGCATGTTTTCAGGCATTTGTGCCCTTATTTCTGCAACTGTTTTGGTCGATTCTAACCATAAAATATCACTTCGGTGTGTCATGAGTGATGTAATGTTTCTATCACTTAAATGAAACACACGCTCAATAATTTCTTGCTCTGCTTCCTCTATCGTTCCTTGCTCGGTACCTTCACTAATAATCGCCTTAATTTCTTCTTCTGTAACCTGATTGTCGTTGGGCTTCATACGCAAAATGCGCATGATTAAATGTGATGATGCACTTAGAAACCACGTAAATGGATGCGTGATTACAGAAAACAATTGCATAATTCTTGACACAGTCTTTGCAATGCCTTCCGGATTACTAAGTCCTATGCGCTTTGGAACAAGTTCACCAAGTACCAACGATACATAGGTTAACAAAATTACAATAATGAGTGTTGCAATTGTTTCCGCATAAGGCGCAATAAATGCAAATTGTAATAGCCAATTAGAAAGGGGCTCTTTAAATGTACCCCCCGAGTATATCCCCGTTAAAACACCAACCAGTGTAATGCCAATTTGAATAGTAGACAAAAATGTATCAGGATGATTGGCTAATTTAAGCGCTCTTTTTGCATCTAAATCTCCTTTGTCTGCTTGTGCCTCTAACCTAGCCTTTCGCGCTGAAACGAGTGCTATTTCGGCCATCGAAAAGAACCCATTAATAAGTATCAGCCCTAAAATTATAAAAATCTCTGTCATTGATTGATTGTGATTTGGTGTAGGTCTACTTTGCCAAAGTTACGATAATATACGGGGTTACTTCTTTATCTCTTGTGGCCGGATTTAAAAAAGGGAGTGTAAGCATACTTACCCCAAAGTAGGCGTTTTGATGCAATATAGTTGATGCCGGAAATTTTTGTTGGAGCGCGGGGTAACTCGAAGCTTTAGTGATGATAATTTGCTGCGGCTTTAAAAGGCTGCTATCGAATATGCGTTCAAAAGAGTGATTGCCATAAAAATGAAGGGCCCTACTCTCATCAATCTCGTATAAGTAAACACTCGTTTTGGGTAACTTATTATGATTGATAAATGCAGCAGCCGAAACACCAAGTTCGTACTTTAAAAGCCTTGGATAAAAAGACGTATTTAATATAAAATTAACCCCAAGTATGGTATAGAGGGCTAGAGAAATAAACTTTGAGGTTTCTGTTTGTTTAAAAAGCAAAACAAAAAAGAAATAACCAGCACCAATGATCGCTAACCCTTTAATATTAATTGGCATCTCTGTAAAAACCAAAAATACAATCCCAATTATAGCAAACCATAAAATTGAAAATATAAATCCATGAAAATAGAGGAGTATTTTTTGAAGCTTTACATAGCTTTGCGAAAAATATATTTGCTGCAAGCCTTTAGCTGTAACAACTGCAGCAAAAGGCAGTACTACAAAAATATAATGCGGGAGCTGTGCCTGACTTCTAGCAAGCATGCAATACGTTAAAACAAAACCACCTGCAGCAATAAACTCCTGGTTACTTTGTAACTTGAATCCGGCTTTAATAATATCCTTTATTGACACTACAAGCGCAATTAAAAAAATAAAAATCCAAGGCAAAAAGCTCCATAGCATATTTTCCAATAAAAATGTAAAATGATTCATTTCATTGAATACATTTTCTCCAGTATACCTTCCAAAACTTTGTGTCCAATAATAAAAACGAAGCCCCGATTGTATAGGTACCCCATGAATTATTTTGCCTGGTTGTAAATCAAACTGCTTGTAGAGTCCAATACTCATTGGAATAAGTAGCACCCCTACTATCAGAACGCCCAGCATATATTCCCACCTAAAAAATTGTTTCCAATTACGCTGTAATAAAAAATGAATCGCAAAACTTACACCCGGAACCACAATCGCAATAGGTCCTTTGGTTAACATGCCAAATCCAATACCCATAAAAGCCAGCACAAAATGTTTCCAAAGATTAGTTTGGTACCAGGCCGCCAATTGCCAAACACTAAACATCACAAAACCCATCAGCATAGTATCACACCTAACATCGTGGGCCATCAAAATAAACGCTTGTGATGTAGCGAGCACTAGTGTTGCAAGCTGTGCTGTTAATGCATTGTAGTATAAAAGTGTAAACCTATAAATAGACCATAAAGCAAGGCCTAAACAAAGTATAGAGGGTAAACGGTACGCCCAATCATGGACACCAAATAGTTGAATACTGATGGAGGATAACCAAAATAATAAAGGCGGCTTATCTAAATAGTCCTTCCCTAAATCATAGAGTTGTAAATAATTACCTGTGCTGGCCATTTCACGAGACATTGAGGCATACTGCGCAGCATCAATATCAATCAATGGAATGCCAAGCATCCCTATCAAACACACAACACAGGCTGCTATTAAGGCGAAAGTGAAATACTTTTGACTCATACAGAAAAATATAAAGGATCCGATTTTTGAAATACCCAGTAAACAAAACTGCCCAAACAAAAACCAAGCAATGCCCCAGATAAAACATCGAGTGGATAATGAACTCCAACATATACCTGCGCATAACTTATGAGTGCCGCCCAAATAAATAATAGGTACTTCCAATGACCAAAATAACGGCCAAGGGTGGCAAATAAAAATGTAGCAATGCCAAAATGATTGGTTGCATGGGAAGAAGTGAAACTATAGCCACCCGAACAATGGTCAAGCAGAAGTCGAACCTGATTGTAAAATTCAGGATCTGAACATGGCCTTGGACGTTGTACCCATTTCTTTATTAACCCACTACTTGTTTGATCGGTTAGTAAAACTGTAAGAAGCGCAAATAAAAGCCAAGCCCACCCTTTTTTACCAAAATTTATAAACACAAAAACAATGATAAATAAATAGAGTGGAATCCAAAAAGTAGACTCCCTAAAAAAAGGCATGATGGTATCCAAAAAAGGATGTGTTGCTACCCTATTGATAAATACAAACAAAGATTGATCTAATGATTGCAAGGATTCAAAAACAGACGGCATAAACAATAACTTAATAATTAAAGATACTAAGAAATTGAATGCTTTTTAGCAACCATAATAAGCCTATCAGACAATTCAGGCTGGTAAGCATGAAGCTGATAGTTGCCAAAGGTTTCTACAATTTCAAGGCCCGCATTTTGCATAAATAGGGTAAAATCTTTTAAACTATACTTTCTCACGCGCTCTTCAAAAACGCCTAAAACCTCACTAGAAACGGCATCAACTACCTTTATTTCTTTGAATAAAAACAAATTATCGTGCCTCTTTTTTGTATGAAAAATAAATGTATCAATTTGGGTTACAGCATGTGCATCAGTAGATGATTCAATAACGCCAACATTTAAATAATCCAACACAAGCGTACCACTTTCTTTTAAATTTGCCGCCATTGCAGTGATGGCTAATTGATGTTGATCATTTGTATCAAAATAACCAAAACTTGTAAAAAAATTAAAGGCATAATCAAAATAGTTTGCCTTAAAGGTTTCACGCATATCATGACAAGAAAAGGTTAACCCATTTGTTTTCATCGATGATGCTGCTTCAATAGAAGCGGGCGACAAATCAATCCCCGTTACGTCAAAGCCTTTATCAAAAAGCGCCTTACTATGCCTTCCCTTACCGCAGGCAATATCAAGCATCCTCGCATGCGGTATAGGCTTCAAATAAGCAATTAAATTATGTATAAACTGCAAAGCCTCCGTATCGTCACGGTGTTGATACAATTTGTGATAATAGCTAGAATTAAACCAGTCTGAAAACCAACCCTTTTTGCTCATATAAATGTTTAAAACTCATGCGAAATTAGGGTAAGCAAAGCAACAAATTTGATTTATGTTTGCAGCTTTAATGAATAATAGATATGGCATTAATTAAGAGCATTTCAGGTATTAGAGGCACTATTGGAGGCGTACCAGGAGAATCGTTGAGTCCGCTAGATATTGTTCGATTTGCAGCAGCCTATGGTTCATGGCTTTTAGCAAGTTCGGATGGCAATAAAAAAGTTGTGATTGGAAGAGATGGAAGAATTAGTGGTGAAATGGTTCAATCCCTTGTTGTCAATACACTTTTAAGTTTAGGCATCGATGTTATTGACCTAGGTCTTAGCACCACTCCCACTGTAGAAATGGCCGTTGTTTTTGAAAAAGCAGCGGGCGGTATCATTTTAACTGCAAGTCATAATCCAAAAGAGTGGAACGCCCTTAAATTATTAAATCACAAAGGTGAATTTATTAGTGGATCAGATGGAGCTGCCTTATTAGATATTGTAAAAGCAGACAACTATCATTTTGCTAGTGTAGATCATTTAGGAACAGTCACTAAAAACGAAACGGCGCTTGACGAGCATATTAAAGCAATTACAGCGCATCCACTTGTAGATATAGCAGCTATTACAGCAAGCAATTTTTCAATTGTTGTGGATGCCATTAATAGTTCAGGCGCTTTTGCTGTGCCTCAATTATTAACCGCACTAGGTGTTACGCAAATTACCGTTATCAACGAAGAGGTAAACGGTCGTTTTGCACACAATCCAGAGCCATTACCAGAAAATTTAAGGGCCTTATGTAGTGAGGTGTTGAAGCAAAACGCAAGTATGGGCATCGCTGTAGACCCAGACGTAGATAGGCTTTGTTTTGTTTGTGAAGATGGAACATTATTTGGCGAAGAATATACCCTTGTAGCAGTTGCAGATTTTGTATTACAACATAAAAAAGGCAACACGGTTAGTAACATGTCCTCTACAAGAGCACTCAGAGATATCACTCAAAAACATGGTGGCACTTACACCCCAAGTGCAGTTGGTGAAGTGAACGTGGTAGCTAAAATGAAAGCAACAAATGCTGTAATTGGTGGCGAAGGCAACGGCGGTATCATTGTTCCTGAATTACATTATGGAAGAGACGCCCTCATAGGTATCGCCTTATTTTTGTCGCATTTAGCTAAAGAGAAAAAAACGGTACAACAACTCAGAAATACCTATCCCGACTATTTTATGAGCAAGAATAAAATAGAACTTACCTCAGGATTTGATTTAGAGAAGATATTTGACAATCTAAAGGAAAAATATAAAAACCACTCCATCAATACGGAAGATGGTTTAAAAATTGATTTCGAAAACGATTGGGTACACCTTAGATCAAGCAATACAGAGCCAATTATAAGAATTTACGCCGAAAGTAATTCTCAAAATGTGGCTGACAATATTGCTCAAAAATTAATGAAGGACATCCAAGAAGCAGGTGTTTCAACTCAATAAATAACAAATTCTTATCTTTGATAGCATGGAAAGGATTTATCTAGATAATGCGGCCACTACCCCTTTAGACCCAGCGGTTTTGGAGGCTATGATGCCGTATTTAACTACCCATTTTGGAAATCCTTCCTCTATTTATAGTTACGGAAGGGAAACACGCCTAGCTATCGAAAATGCGAGAAAAAAAGTAGCTGCTTTATTAAATACCCGCCCATCAGAAATATTTTTCACCAGTGGTGGTACCGAAAGTAGCAATACCGCTATTCATGCAGCAGTCTATGATTTAGGTTGCACCCATATTATATCTTCCCAAATTGAGCATCACGCAACCAGTCATACAGTTGAGCATTTGAATAAAATTGGAGCTGCCAAATTAAGTTATGTCAAGTTATTGCCAAATGGACATATAGACATTTCAGATCTAGAATCACTATTAAAAAATAGTACCGACAAATGTTTGGTAACCCTAATGCATGCCAACAATGAAATTGGCAATATGTTAGATTTGTATGAGGTTGGTAATTTATGCAATACCTATAATGCCATTTTTCATAGTGACACGGTACAAACGGTTGGACACTTTCCTTTTGATTTAAAAAATACACCTGTTCATTTTATTACTGGAGCTGGACATAAGTTTCACGGACCAAAAGGCGCGGGCATTTTATATATCCACGAATCCATCAAAATAAATCCATTTGTACATGGCGGCGCCCAGGAGCGTAATATGCGGGCAGGTACCGAAAACTTATACGGCATAGTTGGCTTTGCAAAAGCATTAGAGATTGCTACAGAACAATTTGAAAAAGAGAGTGCTGCTATTAATGGGCTTAAGAAATACATGATGGAAAGCCTTCAACAAAATATTGCAGGCGTTACCTTTAATGGAGACCCGCTTGGAAATGCTTTGTATACCGTTTTAAGTGTAAATTTTCCCGCATCCAGTAAAAGTGAAATGCTACTCTTTAATTTAGATATCCATCATATTTGCGCGAGCGGTGGTAGCGCTTGTAGTAGTGGTGCCAATGCAGGTTCACATGTAATTAGAGCGATTAATAACAATCCTGATATTACAACCGTAAGATTTTCCTTTAGCAAACACAACACCAAAAATGAAATTGATGTTGTGGTTGCCAAATTAAAGGAAATGATTTAATGTATTTTTATCTACTCGTGTCTTTAGACATCACTTTACCAGGAATTTCAACAGATGGGTTGTACATGGTTTGCATTTGACCCAGTGCTTGTAAATAGTATTCCGCTGTTTGTTTCTCTTGTCCCATATTTTCAGCTTTCATGCCAGAAAGTGAATTGTAAAAATTAACCTGTTGCTGTAAATCTTTTTTAACAGCTGCACTTACTTTTTTAATGAGGGTCTGATCGCCAGCTAAATAACATGCTTCTAAAAATAATAAAGAATTTCTATTGTGCAAATTACCTCTGCTCGTTAAGCCATACCCAAAATTACTTTCATGCATCATTTTGTCCACTTTATTCAGGACAGCCTTGGCTTCTTCTTTTCTATTTTTTGCGGCTAAATCGATCGCAAGTTCTGCATAAGCAGATCTAATGCCACCTAAGTGTCTTCTGTTTTCCTCATCAAAATAAACACCTGGCTTATCTGCATTACCAAAAGCAAACTTGTTGGTTAATTTATCGAGCATCCAATCGGTATTTACCTTACTGTTTTTTACAGGCGCTAAACGGTAGCTTAATCCATCTCTACGCAAGTACTGATCAAACCCAAGTTCTGCACCAGCATTGGTAAAATAAATAGGACGCTTCCAATTGTTAGCAGCAATAATGTTTAATACCGCTAATTCATTTTTCATTAGGGCGTTACGTGGTAACGAAAAATCCAGTGAAGACAAAACGCTATCAGTCGCATTTACGGTACCGTTTTTAATAGCTGCTGCAACATCCACGGGCACTGTAACATTTTTTACAGGAAAACTATAATCATTGTCTGGATTATCCTTACCTACATAATTTTTCATAACGTCGTACAAGTTGTAAAACTTGTCATCTGGCATTGATGCATTTGGTCTGTACTCGATATAATCACGCTTGCTACCTTCAATTTGATCTGCAGACCAGATTACATCAATAGCTGGACTCTCATTTACTTTATAACGGAGTTGATTAATATACCAATCGATACCAAGTAAACTATAGTTGATAACACGAATATCTTTTCGAATACCTTCTACTTCTTGCGCATACCAAAGTGGGTAAGTGTCATTATCACCAAACGTAAATAAGATTGCATTAGGCGCGCAACTTTCTAAATAATTTTTAGCTAAATCTCTAGCAATTACTTTGTTGCTTCTATCATGATCATCCCATTCCTGACTTGCCATTAATGCTGGCGCCGATAACAAACAAATAATAGTTGCAAGGCCTGCAGCAGCAGTTTGCTCAATTGCGATGGCTTTTACAAATAATTCTTTAACCATCAAAACGCCCAGTCCTATCCAAACAGCAAATGCATAAAAGCTTCCTACATAAGCGTAATCACGTTCACGGGGTTGATAACCTGCCTGATTTAAATATAGTACAATCGCAAATCCAGTAAAAAAGAACATTAAAAAATTAACACCGAAATCTGCCTTGTTTTTTCTGTAATGGAAAAGCATACCTAACAAACCAAGTATAAATGGAAGTGCGAAAAGTTTATTGTTCGCTTTGTTATTTTTTAAGCTATCCGGCATTGCAGACTGATCGCCGTAAATTAAATTATCAATAAATGAAATACCAGTAATCCAGTTACCATCTCTTACATTACCTGCAAACAAACCTTGGTTATCATTTTGTTTGCCCGAAAAATTCCACATGAAATACCTGAAATACATCCAGTTTAATTGATAACCAAAAAAGTAATTGATATTATCAGCCTGATTAGGCGCACGCTCATAAGTACCATCTTGGAGACGATTGATACCCAAGTAAGAGGCATAATAGTCTGCGTGGTTTTGGTCATTGCTCATGTCCCACACACGCGGGAAAATCATTTTATCTTCGGCAGCAAAAACATATTTACGGTCTTCGCCTAGCTCGATATACTTGTCTGTAGACTTTTGATAACGCATGCCTGTTGTTTTAACATCAACGGGTCTAGCATTAAATTTCTGACCATACAGTAATGGAAAATCACCATACTGTTCACGACCTAAATAGCCCACCAAACTTATAGGGTTGTCAACATTGTACATATCCACAGATGGATTGGCACTACTTCTAATCATGGTGGTTAGATAACTACTATATCCAATTAACATAAATGTTATACACCAAATTCCTAGTCTGAGGATCGACCATCCTTTTGCAGCAGTTACTTTTAATCCATACCAAATAAGGCCAGCAATTAAAATAAAGAAGGTGGCAAAGCCTGTAAAAAATGGCAGGCCAAAATCGTTGACAAAAATGCGATCAAATGCTCCTGCAAATTTTACAGTGTATTGAATAACACCTACTTGAACAACACCAGTAATGGCACAAGCAATTACAAAAAATATGTAAATGCCTCCGTATGTTTTTTTATTTCCTTGTTCGATAGATTCTAAAAAATACAATAAGCCAATGGCAGCAATTGTTCCAAGTAACATAACGCCACCAAGTGTACTATCCATTTCAACGCCGCGCTCTGGATTAACTTCAGCATTTGCAACAACGAGTCCACCTATAAAGGCAAGCACGCCGCCTACTCCAATAATGAGCAAAAACCACTTGCGAATAACAGCATAGTTAAAACTATCTTGTTTGCGGAAATAATACACCATTACAATGGCAGGAATGGTTAATAGATTTAATAAGTGAACGCCAATAGAAAGACCCATCATAAAAAATATGAACACGATCCACTTATCTGCGTCAGCTTCATCCGCTTGATTTTCCCATTTTAAAATAGCCCAAAAAACAATAGCGGTAAAAAAAGAAGACAACGCGTATACTTCACCTTCTACAGCACTATACCAAAAAGAATCACTAAATGTATAAGCAAGTGCACCCACAACACCAGCACCCATCACACTAATCATTTGACTTGTTGTTAGTGTTTCTGAAGTTTTGAGACCCATAATTTTGCGCGCAAAATGAGTAATGGTCCAAAACAAAAATAGAATCGTAAAGGCACTAGCGATTGCACTCATCATATTAACCGCTTTTGCAGCCGTTAATGGATTATCACCAAAAAGAACAATGAAAACACGACCAATAATTACAAATAATGGAGCGCCCGGTGGATGCGGAATTTGAACCTTAAAACAACTACTCACAAACTCACCACAATCCCATAAACTACCCCCAGCTTCTGCGGTTAAAATATACACCGCTGCGGCAATCGAAAACACAACCCAGCCAATCAAATTATTAATTCTAGTAAAAAGCATAATTCTTCGTTTTAAAAGACAGACAAACATAACTTTTTAATCGTAAAATATAAAGCCAAATGGCTATTATTTCTGATTTTAAGATAGCGTGAAGGGTTAAAAAATCCTTTATCCTACCTATCTTTGTGGGCTCATGAGTCAAAATAGAACCGTAGCCTTTCATACACTCGGCTGCAAACTTAACTTTTCAGAAACCTCTACCCTTTCTAGAATGCTAGAACAGGAGGGTTTTGACAAAAAAGAGTTTGATGATATGGCCGATGTTTATGTTATCAATACCTGTTCTGTGACAGACAATGCAGACAAGGAATGTCGTCAAATTGTGCGTCGCATTCAAAAAAGAGCTCCCGAAAGTTTTGTTGTGATTACGGGTTGTTATGCGCAGTTAAAACCAGCGCAAATTGCAGCAATTCCAGGAGTTGATCTCGTTCTAGGCGCTGCCGAAAAGTTTAACCTAGCAAGCCATATAAGCACCCTATCCAAAGGAAACCCAACTACCATTTGCAGTTGTGATATAGCAGATGTAACAGGTTTTACAGCTTCATTTTCTCAAAATGATAGAACCCGCTGCTTTTTAAAAGTACAGGATGGTTGTGATTATAACTGCTCTTTTTGCACCATTCCTATGGCAAGGGGGAAAAGCAGGAGCGATCTAGTGGCTAATGTAGTGGAGCAAGCCAAAACGGTGGCAGCGAGTGGTGCCAAAGAAATTGTTTTAACGGGTGTTAATTTAGGTGATTTTGGTAAAGGTCCGAATGGTGAAAAACATTCAGAGACCTTTTTTGACCTCATACAAGCACTTGATGCCGTAGAGGGTATAGAACGCTTTAGAATATCCTCTATTGAGCCAAATTTATTGACGCCAGAAATCATAGAATTTGTTGCTAAGAGTAAAAAGTTCATGCCGCATTTTCATATACCTCTTCAAAGCGGCAGTGCTGACATATTAGGCCTTATGCGTAGGCGTTATAAAAAAGAACTCTACCAAGAAAGAGTCTCACTCATTAAAAAAATGATTCCACACTGTGCCATTGGTGTTGATGTGATTGTTGGATTCCCTGGAGAAACAGATGCACACTTTAAAGAAACTTTTGACTTTTTACACGATTTAGATATAAGCTATTTACACGTATTTACGTATTCCGAAAGAGACAATACCAAAGCATTAGAAATACAACCCGTAGTACCTGTTGCCACGAGAAATGAACGGAATAAAACACTTCGCAATTTATCGTTTATGAAGCTTCAATATTTTACTGCAGCACATGTGGGCAGTTCTAGAAAAGTGCTATTTGAAGACTTTAATAAAAATGGAATGATGGAAGGTTACACAGATAATTATATCAGAATTACAACACCTTACAGAGCCGAATGGGCCAATCAAATTATTGATTGGGAAATGCGCTAACATCCATACTATATAAGGCTCACGTGCGAATGCGGGAACTCCACAACCATTATTTGTCCTAAACTCTGCAACCTAACAAACACTTTCTTTTTATCACTATAGGTTACAACACCTTCCCTATCCATAAATACCCCGTAATTGATTCGGATTTTTGTGTCTTCTCTAAAGCCTTCATCTGAAATTAATTGCAATGTCGCCTCTTTTTCACCAAGGTATTTTTGGATCAAATCAATTTCCTCGTCTCGAATAATAGCAGGCTTTCCTAGGTAAAAAACGAAATTTAATACGCCATCAGTCATTTTAACTTTAGCCGTTTCAGTATCATCGATATGTACAAATACATAAGACCTGAAAAGTGGCTCTTCAATAAATTTTTTTCGATCGGTCCACTGCTTTTCAATTCTTTGAAGAGGACACCAACACTCCACCCCTTTTTTTTTGAGTTGCGTATCTATTTTTTTCTCCCACCTTGGCTTGGTATAAACTGCATACCATTTTTTTTGTTGCTCCATAAAAAATTCAAACTTATAAATACAAAAAACGGGGGCGTTTATTTAAATACAAAACTAGATTTAGCTAGTATCATTTTATTCATCACTTTAACGGTCTCACTAATTGGCATATCGGATGCAACTGCAGAAAGCCAAGCTTTATAGCGTTCTCCTTTACTCTTATCCGGATTGTTGTAAAACTTATTATTATCAACCGCTACAGGCTTAACAACTAAAGGTTTTGCAACTTTTAAAAGGACGCTATTTTGCTCTACTACTTTTTTAATTTTTGTTTGTAAAGCCTGATAATTAGACAGGTTTAATGTCGCATACCCTTCAGAAGTACTAGCAATCCAAGCAAGGTTATTTTTTAGTGTGCTAAAATTAGCATCTTTTAGCACCCTTTCTTTTTCGGCTGCAATAGCAGACTCATACACCGCACTCTGGCTCCATAAAAAATAAGGTGCGGTAGCAATTTTATGAAAAGGAAGCGCCGACTCATTGTCTTTTTCCCTGATTTTTAAATACTCGTAACTATCAGGCAAAACAATATCAGATTCTACCCCACGAAGTTGCGTAGAAGCCCCATTAACACGATAAAACATTTGAAAAGTGAGCTTTACGGCACCCATATCTGTACGTCCACTGAACTGATCGATGGGATTACCAAAGGGAACAGTTCGCTGAACAGTTCCTTTGCCATAAGTAGAAGTACTACCAATAACAACGCCTCTTTTATAATCTTGTATGGCTCCAGCAAAAATTTCACTTGCAGAAGCACTAAACTCATTCACCATAACCGCTAAAGGACCATCGTATAATGTGCCCGACTGACGATCACTTAAAATATTAGATTTACCTTCTCTATCTCTAACCTGAACCACAGGGCCTTGATTGATAAATAGTCCAACCATTTGAACCACTTCGTACAAAGACCCGCCACCATTATTGCGTAAATCAATAACAATTCCTTTTACATTTTCGGCTTTAAATTTTACAATTTCTTTTGCAATATCTTCTGAGCAACGGTTACCATCTTCCCTTTCGTAATCTGCATAAAATTCAGGTAAATAAATGTATCCAATTTTATCAGTGCCCTCTGTAACAATCGCACTTCTAGCAAATGTTTCATCCAGTACAATTTCTTCTCTGATGAGTGATACCACTTTAACGATACCATTGGTTTTTTTAATGGTTAAGCGAACCTCAGTTCCTTTATTTCCTCTAATGATTTTAACCGCATCTTCGGTTGCATAACCTACTACATCAACAGGTTCGGCGCTTCCTTGTGCTACTTTTAAGATCACATCATTGGCATCAATTTCTCTAGATTTCCAAGCAGCTCCGCCGGGTTGCACTGATGCAATTTTAATCCCATTTTCATCTTCTCCTAATTGCGCTCCAATGCCATAAAAACGACCACTCATACCTTCATCAAAAGCACGTTTTTCGATGGGTGGAAAATAATCGGTGTGGGGATCCATAAGACCCGTGATTGCATTAATGTATGTAGTAAATCGCTGGTCTTCATTAAATGTTTTTTGAATTCTATCAAAGCGTTTATTGGTTGCTTTTAAAACCTGCTCTCTAGCCATTCTTTCAAGTGTAGAATCAGGCTTAGCTATATTATCTTTTTTGTCTTTATTTTTTTCTCTTTGATCTAAATAATCTGCATAACGCTCTAGTGCCGCATAGGTCAATTGTTTTTTCCAACGCTCTTTTCGAGCGGCGGCTGTACTCGCAAAATTTTGCTTATCATTTTCTAATAGCACCGAATCGTTGGCGCTAAAATCAAACGGCGAACTCAATATTTCTTTATATAAAACAATGGTTTCTTGTAAACGCTTTGTATAAACTGCACTCACGGCTGGAACAAAAGCAATGGGCGCACCTTTTATCTCATCATCCAAACTTGTTTCAAATTTTTTAAACCCAGCAATATCAGACTGTAAAAACAAAGTGTTTTCTGGATCTAATGCTTTCAAGTAGGCCGAAAAAAGCTTTTTTGAAAACGCGTCATCAATAACTTTTGGGCTGTAATGTTGTGCTTCCAATAAAGCACCAACGGTTGCCAATAATTTTTGACGTTGGGATGGTTGAAGTTCAGGTGAACTGCTACTTACATTAAATGCAAAAAAAATAGCGCCAAATAAAACAATCCCAGCTAATAGTATCCCTTTCTTAGTCTTCATAAATGCTTTAAATTTTTCCATGTTGGAAATATGGTAAGAATCAAAAATAACTGAAAAGGTGTACCAAAAAACAGCATTTGAGCCAAATTAACAAAGGTTTTGATAAGCGGCAACCAAGAAAGTTCAAAATGAGATTTTGTTAAATGCTCAATTACCTTATTTTTGCACTCCTAAAAGACGGAGGGCGTAGCTCAGTAGGTTAGAGCGTCAGTTTGTGGCACTGAAGGCCGTGGGTTCGAGACCCATCGTTCTCCCATCTTATTTTAAAACCTATAAGTATCTACTTATAGGTTTTTTAAATTAACAACATTATGTCTTTACTTATCCTTTCAATCCCTTTGATATCAGCGTTTATAGGCTGGTTTACCAATTGGATTGCCATCAAAATGTTATTTCATCCAAGGTTACCTGTTAAAGTATTAGGGCTAACTTTTCAGGGTATATTTCCGAAAAGACAACACCAATTTGCCCAAAAACTAGGAAAATTGGTAAGTGAAGAGCTTCTCTCCTTCAAAGATATTGAGTCAAAAATTACAGATGGAAGCAACCTTAAGCAGGTAATGCCACTCGTAGAAACCCATATTGACAACTTTTTACGCAACAAATTAGCAGCAGAAATGCCAATTATAAGCATGTTTATCGGTGATAAAACCATCGAACAGCTTAAATCGGTGTTTATGAAGGAATTAGAAAGCTTATTTCCAGTTCTTATGACAAGTTATATGGAAAAACTTAAGCATGAGCTTGATTTAGAAGCCATTGTAACGGAAAAAGTAAGCAATTTTAGTTCCGATAAACTAGAAGAAATCCTACAATCCATCATGTCCAAGGAATTCAAGTTTATTGAAATCATTGGTGCGGTTTTAGGTTTTTTAATTGGTATCCTTCAGGTGTTTATAACCTGGATTGGCGGGTAATTACCATTATTTTGCCATTTACCGATAAAAAACGGCTGTTTTTAGCTGTTTTCAAAACTTTACCCCCAAAAAATTGTCATATTACCGCTTGTCCATTGGATTTATTGAATTCAATTAATTGATGGACCTTTGCATAAATAATTATAAATAAATAAGATGCGTAAAATAATAGTAATAATTACATTATTCGTTGTATTGTGCTTTAACAACCTTCAAGCACAATACCCTGGTGCCAGAACAGGCGGTATGCCAACTGGCGCCCAAACAAATATTGGACATTTTTACGGTAAAATTGTAGACAGTAAGACAAATAAGGCCCTTGATGCCATGACGGTTCAATTAACTGGCAACAAGTTTGATACAGTAACAAAAAAAATGAAAGAAGTGGTGCTGAGCACTCAAATTACTAAGGCAAATGGTGATTTTAGCTTTGAAAACCTATCATTATTTGGCAACTACAAACTAAAAGTTTCAGGCCTTGGCTTTAAAACACTTGATCAAACCATCAGCTTTGGTATCAAAATGCCTCAACCAGGTGCAGCACCCAACATGCAGCAAATGATGGGTATGGCCGATAAAGATTTAGGAAATATCAAAATCACTGCAGATGCAACAGACCTTGGTAACGTAACAGTAACCTCGTCTAGTAAGCCACAATTTGAAATGGGTATTGACCGTAAAATATTTAATGTCGATAAAAACTTAGTGAGTACGGGACAGTCTGCAACAGAAATTATGAAAAACATTCCTTCTGTAAACGTAGACATTGATGGTAACGTAACATTAAGAAACGCGGCACCTACAATTTTTGTAGATGGCAGACCCACTACCCTAACACTTGATCAAATCCCTTCTGATATCGTAGATCGTGTGGAATTAATCACCAACCCATCTGCTAAATTTGATGCATCGGGTGGCAATGGTGGTATCATCAATATCGTTTTAAAAAAGAATAAAAAAGTAGGCTATAATGGTGGATTAAGATCAGGTATCGATTCTCGTGCTAAAGTAAATTTAGGCGCTGATATTAATATTCGACAAGGAAAATTCAACACATTTTTATCTGCCAATTTAAACCAGTTTAAATCAATTAGCAATAGTTCTACCATAAGAGACAACTTCTTTGCTACGCCGAGCGGAATTAGCAATACTGCGAAATCAATTAATGAAGGTGGCTTTAGCTTTATGCGAGGTGGTTTTGATTATTTTATTGACAACAGAAACACATTGTCATTTTCAGGCAACTACAATAACGGAAATTTTGATTCGGAAAATGATCAAAAAGCAGATTCTACCATCAAGGGTGTTTACACATCTTACAATGATATTAGGAGTGGCAATGTATCAACCTCTAATAATTTTGGTGGTCAATTAAGTTTCAAACACAACTATGCAAAAAACGGAGAGAGTTTATCTGCAGATATTAATTACAATGAAAGAAACAGTAATAACACTTCAAACGTTAATACACAAACTTTCTTCATCAATAATACCCTAAAAGGATTTCCACTCTTACAACAAACCATCGGTTCAGGAAATTCAAGCAACATTACGGGTCAATTGGATTATGAAAATCCTATTACCGATGATAGCAAACTTGAAATGGGCATAAGAGGTGCTGTTCGCTTAAACGAATCAGTATCCAATCAATTTAGATACAATCCTGTTACTGCAAAATATGATATGATCTCAAGAATCAGTAATAGTTTTAAATCCAATGACCAGGTGTATGCAGCTTATGCAAGCTATACATTTAGGGTTAAAAAATTTAACTACCAATTAGGACTTCGTGCAGAAAGCTCTAATTATACTGGTACACTTTTAACAGCTACCGGAAAAGACTCTGCAAGCTTTAAAGTACAATATCCATTAAGCTTAATCCCTACCGCATTTGTAACTTACAAGCTTTCAGATAAGCAGGATTTACAATTTAACTATGCACGCCGCATTAACAGACCTAACTTCTGGCAGTTAATTCCTTATCCAGACTTTTCTGACCCTCAAAATATTAGTGTTGGAGACCCTGGCATTAGACCAGAATTCACCAACTCATTTGAGTTTTCTTATAATAACGCCTACAAAAAAGGTGCTAACTTTCTAGCTACTGCTTTTTTCAAATACAGCACTGACCTTATTACTAGATATGTATACACTGGTAAAAACGAATTGAACCCACTTGATACCATGCCAGTATATTATAGCTCGTATATCAATGCCGATAACAGTATCATTTTTGGTTTAGAACTAAGCAATAAAATACCTGTCACAAAATGGTGGGATTTAACCATTAACGCTAATTTATTCAGCTCGCAAATTAACGCTATCATTCCAGGTCAAAATATTAGCAACGACGCACAGGTTAGCTGGTTTGCAAAAATGAATAGTAGCTTTAAATTAAATAAAACGCTTTCCATTCAATTGAGTGGCGACTATCAAGCTAAAACCATCCTTTCTCCAAACGTTGGAGGTGGTGGTGGCCGAGGCGGTGGTGGTGGCTGGGGCGGTATGTTTGGTGGCGGTGCACAAACATCGGCACAGGGCTTTAATTTCCCACGTTATGGACTTGATTTAGCCATCAGAAAAGAGTGGACATGGAAAAATGGCAAGAGCGGTTCTTTAACGCTTAGCATGAACGATTTTTTAAGAACGCAATTATTTAAATCATATTCTGAAAGTAACTTCTTCACGCAAACAAGTGAGCGTAGAAGAGACCCACAAGTATTAAGGGTGAATTTCAATTACCGTTTTGGTAAATTTGACGCTGCCCTTTTCAAGCGTAAAAACACAAAAGCAGACCAGAGTGGTGGTGGAATGGATATGATGCAGTAAAAATATTTGATGACCGGTGTTAACGGTTCTTACCCGTTAACATCGGCACAAAAGAAAAAATATCAAAAGACTCCTCGGTAATTTCCCCGCTACTGTCTTTACTAATTCTGATCATTCTTTGCTGATGCCCTTCTCCCTCATTTACAGGTAACACCATAATGCCACCAGGCTTTAATTGTTCCACTAGTTTAGGCGGAATAAAAGGCGCAGCTGCAGTAATAATAATTTTATCAAAGGGCGCATAGGTAGGTAGCCCTTCAAATCCATCCCCGTAAAAAAATTTAATGGTGGGGTACTTGGCTTTAAAAACATAGTCAATGTGTAAGTCGAATAATTTTTTTTGTCGCTCAATGGTAAAAACGCGTGCCCCCATTTCTGCCAGAATACTTGCTTGATACACACTGCCCGTTCCTATCTCTAAAACTTTATCCGACTTATTAATTTGGAGTAATTGTGTTTGATAGGCCACGGTGTGTGGATGCGAAATCGTTTGTCCTTCACCTATTGGGAAAGCACGGTCTTCATAGGCATGTGTTACAAATGCCGAATCTAGAAAAAAATGCCTGGGCACGGCATTGATAGCAGTTAATACGGATTCGTCGGTAATGCCTTTTTCGCGAAGGAGGTCCACCATTTGCTTACGAAGTCCTTTATGTACGTGTTTATCTTCTAATTTTTGTTGCATGATTCACCCTATGCCAAAGACATGTCTTTAATAATTCGTTGAATTTTTTGATCTAATCCTGCATAAGTATCGTCGTAGGCTTCTTTAGATGCAAGTGTCGTATGCACACTAAAATAAAATTTTATTTTAGGTTCCGTACCTGATGGCCTTGCAGAAATTTTACTACCATCGGCGGTAATAAATTGAAGCACATTGCTTTTTGGTAATTGCAACTGCCAGGTTTCCCCACTTAGTAAATTTTTTCCGGTTTGCATTTCATAATCCAACATTTCTACCACTCCCGATCCATCAATTGATGCTGGAGGAGTAGTTCGAAAACCTTCCATCATGGCTGCAATTTCTTTTTGACCATTCATGCCTTTTTTGGTAATACTAATAAGCTGTTCATAGTAAAAACCATATTGCATGTAAAGCTCTATCATCTTATCAAACAAGCTCTTCCCTTTTGCTTTTTCATAGGCAGCCATTTCACATAGTAAAGCAACAGCACTAACTGCGTCTTTGTCTCTGATTTCATTGCCAATCATGAGTCCAAAACTTTCTTCACCACCAATTACATAGTTTTCGTTGGCTTCTTTTTCTTTGATAAGTTCAGCTATCCATTTAAATCCGGTAAGCACATTATAACATGCTACACCATTTTGTTTGGCAACCTCGTTAATCATTGCAGTTGTAACAATGGTAGAAATAACCATATCATTGGGTTTCGCAACACCCTTTGCCTTTCGGGCCTCTATGAGATACGCAAACGCTAAAACAGCCGTTTGATTGCCATTCATGAGCACCCATTCACCCTTATGGTTTTTAACACCAATACCTACCCTGTCGGCGTCTGGATCTGTTCCTAATAAAATATCTGCATTGATTGATTTTGCCATAACAAGTCCCATGGCCATGGTTTCACTTTCTTCGGGATTGGGATAACCCACCGTAGGAAAATTACCATCAGGTGTTGCTTGCGCTTCTACAATATGAACATTGGTAAATCCAAAACGAGACAATACTTCCGGCACCAGGGTAATACCTGTTCCATGAATGGGCGTATACACAATGGATAAATCATGCTGGGCTTGAATAACTTCGGGATAAACGCTTAAGCTTTTAACCATGTTAATATAAGCCTCATCCATGTCACGTCCAATCAGCGTAATATTTGCTTCTCCACCAGTCCAGTTTACCTCATCAACACTTGTAATGGCTTCCACTTCCTTTATCACATTTTTATCATGCGGGGGAACAAGCTGCCCCCCATCATTCCAATAAGCCTTATACCCATTATATTCTTTAGGATTGTGTGAAGCGGTACAAACCACACCTGCCTTACAACCAAGTTTTCTGATAGCAAAGCTTAATTCAGGCGTAGGCCTTAATGCCTCAAATAAATAAACTTGAAAACCATTCGCAGCAAATACGCCTGCTGTGGTTTCGGCAAAAAACCTACTATTATTTCTGCTGTCATGACCAATCACGACAGACACGGGCTCTTTACCATATGTTTTTTTAAGATAGTTGGCAAAACCTTGCGTAGCCATCCCTACTGTGTATTTATTCATTCGGTTGGTACCCACACCCATAATACCGCGCAGGCCACCAGTACCAAATTCAAGGTTTCTATAAAAAGAATCGGCTAATTCATCTGGTTGTAAACCGTTAATGGCATGTTTAGTTGCCTCGTCGTAATTACCAGAAAGCCACACCGAAACTTTGTCTTGAATAGAATGATCCATAAAATAAGATTGAATAGACAACAAAAATAATAAAATTAGGCCTTGGATTCCACGCAAACACCTTCGATTTCTGCGCCATCCACGAGCACGCGAATATGGTCTTGCAAAGAAGTGGAAATAGAAAGCCCTACATAATCAGGCTTTACAGGATATAGGCGGTACATCCTTTCAACAAGTACTAAAGTTTGAATACTCACAGGATAAAAATCTAATAATGGCTTGATGGCATACAAAAGTGTTTTACCACTATTGGATACATCATCCACCAAAACAATATGCGCACCAGTAAAATGAGCAGGCGCACTATAGGTAATTGTTGAAGGCATTTCCTTGTCTAACGAAGCTTCCAAAATAGTAATACTGCACTGAACATACGGAGCCAATAAAGCGGCAATTTTATGTGCAATCACCACCCCGTTATTACGGATGCCAATAAGTATTAACGACCTCGTAGAAGGCGCAATATTTTCAGCTAATTCAAGTGCCATGCGGTGCATTTTTTGCTGGGCCGCAGCAGCAGACAAAATAGAATTATGGGGTTCCATTATCACAGATTTAGTACCAAATGTAACAAGAATATTTGCACAATACGAACTGAATGACAACTAAATAAAACAACTTATCTTTACCCCCTAATTGTGCACCATGGAAATGATAGCCCCACTGATTTTTTTAGCCCTTTTGGCTACCGCAGGCTTCCTTTTTTACAAAAAGGCCAACCTCATAAAAAAAACCATTTTTTTGGGCAAATCGGAAATTCAATACGCTGAACCTGGTCGCAGATGGAAACAAGTATTACTACTTGCACTCGGACAAAAAAAGATGTTTAAAAATCCTTTGGTTGCTTTTTTACATTTAATCATTTACGCTGGATTTATCATTATCAATATAGAAGTATTAGAAATTATTATTGATGGCATCACCGGAAAGCACCGTGTGTTCTTACCTTTTATTGGTAGCTACTATAGCCTATTTATAAATGTATTTGAATTACTCGCTTTTGGGGTAACCGTTGTATGTGTCATTTTTTTAGTACGCCGAAATATTTTGTATATTAAAAGACTTGCGAGTAATGATTTAGCGGGATGGCCAAAAACAGATGCAAATCTGATTCTAGTAGTTGAAATTATTTTAATGAGCTTGTTTTTTTTAATGAATGGCGCCGATCAAGCATTACAAAATGTACAAGCACCTCATTATGCGCCAACGGGATCATTTATTGTTTCAAGCATGTTAGTGCCTGGCTTAAGCAGCTTGTCAACAGAAACACTTGTCCTTATTGAACGTAGTGCTTGGTGGCTTCATATTATTGGCATCTTAGCCTTTTTAAATTACTTACCCTACTCGAAACATTTACATATTATACTAGCGTTCCCTGCTGCCTACTACAGTGCATTAGAGCCAGCAGGAAAAATGAAAAACATGCCGTCGGTACAAAATGAAGTTTTGTATGCGATGGATCCGAGCAAAGCGCCAACAGATGCTGCACCACCTACAACATTTGGCGCCAAAGATATTTTTGATTTGAACTGGAAAAATTTAATGGAGGCATACAGTTGCACAGAGTGTGGAAGATGTTCTGCTGCTTGTCCTGCCACTACAACGGGTAAATTATTAAGCCCACGTAAAATCATGATGTCTACCAGAGACAGACTCGAAGAAGTGGCACAAAACATAAATCAAAATACCAACTTTGTTGACGATCAAAAAACACTCTTACACAATTATATCAGTGTCGAAGAATTAAGGGCATGTACTACTTGTAATGCCTGCGTAGAAGCCTGTCCGGTTAGCTTATCGCCACTTGATATTATTATGGAATTAAGAAGATCATTAATCATGGAGGAAAGTAATGCGCCAGCCGAATGGAACAATACTTTTTCAAATATTGAAAACAATTTTGCTCCTTGGAAATTTTCACCAGAAGACCGTGAAAACTGGGCAAAAGAAATCTAATCATCTACTACTATGAAAGTAAATACAATGGCCGAAATGATGGCTTCAGGAACAATGCCAGAATACTTATTTTGGGTTGGTTGTGCAGGTAGCTTTGACCAGCGAGCACAAAAAATCACCAAAGCATTTTCACTTATTTTAGATAAAGTAGGTATTAGTTATGCCATATTGGGTAAAGAAGAAGCATGCACCGGTGATCCTGCGAGAAGAGCCGGCAACGAATTTTTATTTCAAATGATGGCCTACCAAAATATTCAGGTCATGAACGCTTATGGCGTTAAAAAAATAATCACCACATGCCCTCACTGCTTTAATACCATTAAAAATGAGTACCCAGAGCTTGGTGGAAATTATGAAGTAATACACCATACAACGCTTTTACAATCACTTATCAATGAAGGTAAAATTGTATTAAAAGAAGGGGGTGCATTTAAAGGCAAAAAAATATCATACCATGATAGTTGTTATTTAGGTCGTGCCAATAATATTTATGAAGCCCCTCGTAAGGTGTTAGAAATTTTAGACGCTGAGCTTATTGAAATGAAAAGATGCCGCTCAAACGGACTATGCTGTGGCGCTGGTGGCGCACAAATGTTTAAAGAAGAAGAGACAGGCACTACTAGAATTAATATAGAAAGGGCCGAAGAAGCGGTAGCTACCGGTGCTCAAATTATTGCAGCTGCATGTCCTTTTTGCAATACCATGATGACAGACGGCATCAAAAACAAAGAAAAAGAAAATGAAATGGAGGTGCTAGATATAGCAGAGCTTATTGCAGAAAGCATGGCATAATTTAAATAAACAATCATGAATTTTTCTATAGAAGCGCATATTCCTTCCGATTTTAACGACCATGCACGTGTTTGGATTTTTCAAAGCAGCAGGTTGTTTAGCATCTCGGAGGCATTTGAAATTGATAGCATTTTAAAAGACCATTGCAGTGGTTGGAAAAGCCATGGACATGCTGTAAAAGGCTATGCTAATTTATTTTTTGGCCAATTTATTGTGGTCATGGCCGATGAAACGGAGGCCACTGTTGGCGGATGCAGCACTGATAGTTTATTTAGAATCATCAAGCAAATTGAGGCACTTTGTAAAGTGAATTTATTTGATAGACAAATGCTTGCCTTTTTTGTGAAAGATAAAATTCAACTATTACCACTCGCACAAATCAAATATGCAGTATCAAACAATCACATCAGCCCTGATACCATTTATTTTAATAATACAATAGGGACAAAAAAAGAATTGATACAAAACTGGATGATTCCTATGAACGAGAGCTGGCTCGCAGCAAGGGTTTCACAGGCTTAGTGACTACTTTATTTAATTGATAACTTACTGCAACTCTGTAATTTCTTGTATTGCTGGAGCTAAATGATTCTAAATTAAAATTAGCACCATACACAAATGTTTGTAATTGCTGCTGGGTGGTTGGATCAATAATATTGATAGATACAATTAAACGACGATCTAAAAATTTACGTTGCACCCCTAAATTAACCGTTAAATTACTTCTACTTCTACCCTGCGGATCCGCAAAATTATTGTAGCGTGCGGTACCTTCAAAAGTTAGCAAATTACTTGGGGTGAAATTGTAATTAAGGCTCGTATAAAAAGTGGCACCATCCCTATACTTATACAGTAATTTTTCTGTAGCCCCGTACTGATTAAATGTATAACCCGCACTCCCATTCATTCTAAACTTTTTGGTAAATGTGTAACCACCCCAAGCGCTTGCCTCATACTCTTTTCTATCAGCAATGTTTTTCCAAGTCACTTCCGTTTTACCACCCGCTTGCAATGTTCGGATACTATTAAATACCTGCTTCAGTTGATTGTACCCTAGTGATGTATTGATATAATATTTACCTTTCACATAACTAAAATTCCAATCGTAGTTATGTGATAATGTAGGCTCTAAATAAGGATTACCAAATCTAATATTATAAGGGTCACTATAGTCGACATTAGGGTTTAATTCGCCTATGCCTGGCCTTCTAATGGTTGCCCTATAAACCAGGGTGGTATTCATCTCTCTTGAAAATTCTTTGCGAAGTGTAAAATTTGGGAGGATATTCCAATACCCATTGTCTACGTCACTTGCATTTCCCTTTAAAAAAATAAACTGCAAATTGGTATACTCAGCCTGAACACCAAAAGATAAGCGGTACTTGCTTTTAAAATTGTAGGACAAGCCTGCCCTCGCTGTTGCAACGAGTTGTTCGTTGGTAAAATCGTTACTCAACAAATCATTGATAGCAAATAATTGATCCGACTTACGAAAAAACAGGGTATTGACACGGCCATGATACCAGGTATTTAAAAAAGAAACACCTCCATTAAAATTATGCTGCTTGGTTTTTAGGGGACGTAAAAAATCGACCCTTAATGACGCTGAATTATTGTCTGTGTTAAATAATTGCCTTTGCGTAGAATCTACCCCCGTTGGTGTTTTATCAGGAAAAAGAAACTGCTGAAAAAAAGTTCTATTATTATGGGAACTTGATAAATTGGCATTTGCAATAAAGCGAAGGTAACCCGGCCCTGTTTTTTGTTTGATATTATAGCTACCAGACAACACATGGTTTAACCCGCCGCCCACACTGTGGTTATTCCGATTACTTAAACGATAAATTTGTTGCTGGTTGTTAATATTGGTAAACGTATTATTCGAATTATTATCAAATGAATTTGGATTGAGCTGATACGTAAGTGAAAGAAGATGCTGCTTATCAATTTCATAATCCGCCTGCGCACGAAAATTAGGCCTAGATGAAAAATTGGTAAACCTATTTTGTGTATTAAAATAATTGATAGAATCTCTATAAATGTTTTCTCTTTTTGAATAACCATTTCCAGTGATAGTGCTTACGCCTATCCCGCCATTTAAATTCAACACTAATTTTTGATTGCGGTAACTGCCATTTGCAGATGTTGAAGATTCACCCCTTGTACCTGCGCTCACATTTACCCTGCCTACCCATCCAATTTTTCCTTTTTTGGTAACAATATTTATGACCCCACCCGTTTCTGTTGCGTATTGAGGTGGCGGCGTTGTCATGATCTCAATTTTATCTATACTATTGCCTGGTAAACTCTCTAACAAGTCTTGAAGTTGTTGCGCATTTAAATCGGTGGGTTTGTCATCAATTAATATGCGCGGCTCTTTTCCTTTTAATAAAATTTTACCAGTGGGGTCATTGTTAATAAGAGGCATGTTTTTTAATAACTCGGCAGTAGTAGCACCCCCACTTAAAGCACTTTCGCCCACATTAAAAATGATTTTATCATCCTTATTTTCAATAAGCGGCTTTTCGGCATACACAATTACTTCAGAACTAGCCGCACCTGAAATGTTAAGCTTAACATCACCCAAATTAAAGTCGTAACGCTCTTCTCTTAAATAGATACTATCTATTTGAAGGTCCGCATAACCCACCATCGTAGCTTTTAGCTTGTAATACCCAAATGGTAAATTTAAACATTCAAAAGCCCCATTTTTATCAGACACCACTTGAACCGCCACAACCGTATCCGACATTTTTTTTAATTGGATGCTGGCAAATGATAAAGGCTTATTAGTCACCGCGTCTAATACATTGCCAATAATAAGCCCCATAGACCTGTTGGTTTGAGAAGGAGACTTCTGACAATAGCCTTGAATACAAAAAAACAAGACCCCAATTATGGATAAAAAAGACTTCATAGTATCGTTTACAAAATAAATCTTTATTAGGAAGATGAGAAATAATAAGTGCTAATTGGCTATTTTTATGCAAATAATCGGCAACCATGTTAACGATCTACGGCATCCCCAATTGCGACACTGTAAAAAAGAGTTTAGACTGGTTTACAAAACACAAAATTGACTATGTGTTTCATAACTACAAAAAAGAAGGTGTAACAGCTGTGCTGTTAAAAGACTGGATGTCGCAACAAGATTTTACGCTGATTGTAAATACAAAATCTGCTACCTACAAAAAGTTAAGTCCTGCAGATCAGGCTAAATGCACAAAAGCAAATACATCGGTTGCCGTACTTCAAGAGAACACCAGCTTAATTAAAAGACCCATTGTAACCAAAGAGGGTAAAATTATAGCCATTGGATTTGATCCGGAAACCTATGCAAGCCTATTTTAAAATAGATGCTAATTTTTGCAGAAGCTCTTCACCTCTCAAGTCTTTGCCAATAATTTTTCCGGTAGGATCAATTAATAAATTAGCAGGTATACTTTGAATGCGGTACAATTGTGCCACTTCGTTACTCCAGTACTTTAAATCACTTACGTGCGTCCATGTGAGTTTATCTGCTGCAATAGCCTGAATCCAACCATTTTTATCTTGGTCTAATGAAACACCAAGTACTGTAAAGTTTTTTGATTTATAGGCATTAAATGCAGCAACTACATTTGGATTTTCTTGTCTACAAGGTCTACACCAGCTTGCCCAAAAATCTATTAGAACATACTTACCTCTAAATGAAGATAACTTAACAGGCTTTCCATTTTGATCATTTTGTGTAAACTCTGTTGCCATAGAACCAATTTGTCCAATTTTAGCGTCGTTTACAGATTTTACAATCATTTCAGAAAAATAACCTTTTTGAGCAGCAGGCTGCAGTGCATTAAATTTACTCTCTAGCTCCGCAGGCCCAGAAAATAATGGTCCAACAGCATAAAGCGCAAAAGAACTTACCACCGATGCTGGGTTTGCATTAACAAAACCGACCGTTTCATTCAATAACACTTGCTTATAACTATTAAATAAACCTACGAGTGAATCACGTTTTGGTGTTTGTGCTGTTTCTGCTTGAATAAGTGGCACAATGGCATTGAGCTTATCTTTTAATGGCACAAATTGAAGTCTAAATTTTTCATAGGTTGGGTGCAATACAGATCCTGATAATTTAATTTGATCAGGTGCGGCTATATCGCCTTCTAAAATAACAGCTTCATTGCCAATAAACATTTCGATATTAAGCTGAGGCGCTGCAGAAAAAGTAAGTTGCAATAGCATGCCTTCATTTACATTGCCCTTTAAATTAAACGTTTCATCTACGATTGTTGCAGTAGCAAGCGATAGTCCATTAAAAACATTTTTTACAGTGGCTGTACTTCCATTTGTTAATCCCTTAACTTTTCCAGTAACGGTAAAGTCAGCGGCTACGGCAGCTTGAAAAGAAAATAAAACTAGAAGGGTGTATATAATTAGTTTGTGCATACTATATTTTTTTATTCTTATTTTTTGTGTCGATTTTTTAATATTTCAATAACATCTTGTAAACTATACCCTTTTGCTTGCAACAAAATTAAATAATGAAAAAGCAAATCAGAGGCTTCATTTAAAAATAAAAGCTCATTGTCATCTTTGGCTTCAATCACAAGTTCCACAGCTTCTTCACCTACCTTTTGAGCAATTTTATTAATTCCTTTTGAAAACAAAGAAGCTACGTAAGAGCTATCAGGGCTTTCGTTTTTGCGGCTAGCAATTACAGTTTCTAAATAGGTTAAAAAATGAGCCGCATTGTTTTCTTCACCCCAACATGTATCAGTACCGTTATGACATGTAGGTCCAACTGGAACAACTTTGACAAGTAGCGCATCGGCATCACAGTCAAGTAACATTTCTTTGAAATTCAAAAAATGCCCACTCTCTTCTCCTTTAGTCCAAAGTCTATTTTTTGACCTGCTAAAAAAAGTGACTTTTTGGGTTGAAAGGGTTGTTTCAATGGCGGCAGCATTCATAAATCCAAGCATCAAAACCTTACTGGTTTCAATGTCTTGAACAACCGCTGGCACAAGTCCATCCGCATATTTTGAAAAATCAATATTGTCTAACATAACGATATGTAAATGTAAAAATTAAAGCCTAATTGGCAACCCTTTGTCTAATAAAAATGATTTTAAAGCGTGCACCTCTATTTCTTTAAAATGAAAGATGCTGGCCGCTAGTGCTGCATCAGCAGCTCCAGCCTTAAAAACAGCTTCAAAATGCTCCATCGATCCGCCGCCACCGGATGCAATAACCGGAATTGACACCGCATTAGAAACAGCAGCAGTAATATCTAATGCAAAGCCTGCTTTGGTACCATCATGGTTCATGGAGGTTAAAAGAATTTCACCAGCCCCAAGTATTGCCGCTTCTTGAGCCCAAGCAAGGCAAGTAGTTGTAGTGGGAACCGTTCCTCCATTTAAATAAACATACCATTGGCCATCTGCTTCTTGCTTGGTATCGATAGCCACCACAATGCACTGACTTCCAAATTCTTTTGCTAAATTAGCAATGAGTGAAGGATTTTTAAACGCTGCTGAATTGACAGCAATTTTATCGGCACCATTTTGGAGTAAAACGCGAACGTCTTCGATACTTGATACGCCACCACCTACTGTAAATGGAATATTAATAACCGCTGCAATTTTTTTTGCTAAATCTGCTAGTGTTTTACGTTTTTCATTGGTTGCTGTAATATCTAAAAAGACAAGTTCATCTATACCTGCTCCTGCATATAAAGCGCCTAACTCCACAGGATTACCAGCGTCACGGATGTTTTCGAAATTGACGCCTTTAACGGTTCTTCCATTTTTAATATCCAAACAGGCAATAATTCTTTTTGCTAACATAAAAATGAGTTATGCATTAAACTGTTGTATCGATTCTAGTGAAATGCGGTTTTCATAAATTGCCTTACCCACAATGGCTCCTGCGCAACCAATACGATCAAGATCTTCTAAATCTTGTAACGAACTCACGCCACCACTTGCTACAAGTTTGAGTTTCGGAAATAACTGAATGAGTGACTGATAAAGTGCAGTGGAAGGGCCTTCTAGCCTGCCATCTTTTGAAACATCGGTGCAAAAAATATTGGAAATACCTTGTGCTAGATAATCACTTATAAAAGAGTCAATTGCTATGTTTGATGTTTGCAACCAACCATTAACGGCTATGCAGTTGTCTTTAACATCAGCCCCTAGAAAAAACCTTTCGGCACCATATTTATTCACCCAACTTAAAAAAAGTGTAGGATTGGCTACCGCAATACTACCAATGGTAGCAAGGGCTGCACCCCTTTCAAATACAAGCGCCACATCATCATCGGTTTTTATACCGCCTCCAAAATCAATCACTAGATTTGTGTTAAGCGCAATGGACTCGAGCACTTTCCAGTTTTTTACAGCGCCTGCTTTTGCACCATCTAAATCAACCAAATGTAAACGCTGTATGCCGGCAGCCTCAAAAGCTTTTGCTACTTCTAATGGATTTTCGTTGTAAATAGTTTTTTGCGCATAATCACCTTCGGTTAAACGAACACATTTTCCGTCAATAATATCTATAGCAGGTATAATTTGCATTTTATACAATGTCTAAAAAGTTTTGTAATATTTTTTCTCCAACAGCAGCGCTTTTTTCGGGATGAAATTGCACGCCGTAAAAATTATTTTTGTGAAGCGCAGCACTATAAGGCAAGATATAATTAGTAGTAGCTATAGTGTCAGGCCCAAGAGCTGCATAATACCCATGCACAAAATAACAATAAGCATTTTCAGGGAGGTCGTTAAATAAACCTGACGAATAATCACTTATGGTATTCCAACCTACTTGCGGAATTTTATCGGTTCCATTGGGTAAAAATGAAACTACACGCTCATCAAACACAGATAAACAGTTGGTGTTGTTTTCTTCCGAATAAGAACATAATAACTGCATGCCTAAACAAATGCCTAATACCGGCTGCTCCAAGTTTTTTATAACGGTATCTAAATTTCGTTCTGTTAAATAATGCATAGCGGTACTTGCCTCCCCTACGCCCGGAAAAATAACTCGGTCTGCTTTTTGCAATTCCTCTATATGATCAGTTACAACCGGACTAATCCCAAGTCTTTCAAGCGCATAGGTAACCGATAATATATTTCCAGCATTATATTTTACAATCGCAACATTCATACTATGACTTCCCCATTATGGATGATAAAAATTGAGCGGTGGTATCAGTTACATCTGTACTATTTTCAAGTGCTCGAATATATGCAGAACCAATAATGGCACCAGCTGTATGCCTAGTAGCCAGTTCAAATGATGCTGCATCTTTTACGCCAAACCCAACCAAAATGGGATTGTTTAACTGCAACTGTTTTAGTTTTTGCAAAAAAGCGTCTACCGCATCAAAATTAAGTGCAGAGCCAGTTGTAGCAGAAGCACTAACCGCATATAAAAATCCAGAACTTAGGGAGTCTAAATACTGAATACGATCGGTTGGTGTTTCGGGCGTTACTAAAAAGATAAAATCTAATTGGTGCTTTTTTAAGATAGCACCGTATTTTGTTTCAAACTCATATGCTGGCATATCAGGTAAAATAAGACCATCTACGCCAACCGACGCTGCTGCTGCACAAAATTTTTCAAAACCAAATTGCAACACTGGATTCATATAACCCATAAGCACCACAGGAATATTACTTGTGGCTCTCAATGATTTCAATTGCTCCAGTAAAACCTCAATTGACATACCGTTTTCTATGGCTTTGGCGCCACTTTCTTGAATTACGGGCCCATCTGCTAGTGGATCTGAATAAGGCATACCTATTTCTACTAAATCGGCGCCATTATTTTCGAGGGCAGCAATGATAGACAGCGTACTATCTAGTGTTGGATAACCCGCCGTGCAGTATACGTTTAATACTTTTGATGACTTGGCATCAAATAGCTTTTTTAATCTTGTCATGAATCTAATTTTTGCATGTACGTAGATAAATCTTTATCGCCTCTGCCACTCAAACAAATTACAACCGTATCGGTTGGCTTCCACTTTATTTGATCAAGTGCAGCAAAAGCATGCGCAGTTTCTAGGGCAGGAATAATACCTTCTGTTTTACTAACATGAAAAGCTGCATCCATGGCTTCATCATCTGTAGCACTTAAAAACAAACCTCTGCCTGATGTATATAAATTTGCATGCATTGGGCCAATACCTGGATAATCTAACCCAGCCGAAATACTATGTGGCTCTACCACCTGTCCATCAGGTGTTTGCATTAATAAGCTTTTACTACCGTGTAAAATACCGGGCGTACCTAATTGTGTAGTGGCAGCACTCATACTGGTTTGTACGCCATGGCCTGCTGCTTCTACCGCTACAATTTGTACTGATGGCTCTTCTAAAAAATGATAAAAAGCACCGGCAGCATTACTACCGCCACCCACACATGCAATTACATGTGTAGGAAGTTCAGTACCAGTTTGCGCAAGTAACTGCTTACGAATTTCTGCACTAATTACACTTTGAAAACGTGCCACCATATCGGGGTAAGGATGTGGGCCTACAACACTCCCAATAATATAATGCGTATCGGTAGGATTATTGATCCAGTCTCTAATGGCTTCGTTGGTGGCATCTTTAAGCGTTTTACTACCACTAGTAGCTGGCACAACAGTAGCACCAAGCATACGCATACGTGCTACATTGGGCGCTTGTCTTTCAATATCTTTTTCACCCATATAAACAATACATTCCATACCCTTTAAAGCACACACTGTGGCAGTAGCCACCCCATGTTGTCCGGCACCCGTTTCTGCAATGATGCGTGTTTTCCCTAGCTTTTGCGCAAGTATAATTTGACCAATGGTATTGTTAATTTTATGCGCACCTGTATGGCATAAATCTTCTCTTTTTAAATAGATGGTTGTACCGTACTGCGCACTCAAACGTTTAGCTAAAAACAAAGGTGTGGGCCTACCCACATAATGATGCAATAGATCGTTTACTTCTTGTTTAAAATCCTTGTCGTCCATTATTTGTAAATACTGGCTTTTAAGTTGTGCCACATTTGCAAATAACATTTCAGGAATAAAGGCGCCGCCAAAATCTCCGTAATAACCATGCTCGTTTGGATTTGTAAATGTTTGTTGCATCATTATAGGGCTTTAATTGTTGGTATAAAAGATTGTAATTGTGCTATATTTTTTTGTCCGGGTGCCGTTTCAAACTTACTGTTTACATCTAGGGCTATACAATTACCTGCCGCATCAGACTTAACAAATGAAGTGATTTTAGAAACATCGTCAGGCCCGATGCCCCCGCTTAAAAAATAAGGCTTTTGCTTGGTAGCATTAGCAAGCTTTGCCCAATCAAATGAAATACCTGATCCACCATACACACTAGAAGCGGTATCAAATAGTAAATAATCTACTTCTTCTAAATATTCGGCAATTTTATAAGCTACATCATCTGTTTCTGAAATCCTAAACGCTTTAATAACCGGGTATTGATTGGCCATTTCTTTACAATAATTGGGTGTTTCATCTCCATGAAGTTGCACCATATCAAGGCCTGCAGCTGTTGCCGTAGCAATAACCTGATCCATGGGTTCATTAACAAATACCCCTACTTTTAAAACACCAGGTATTTGAAGATTCTTTATCTGTTCAAGTGTAAGCTTATTCAAAACATAACGCTTTGAAGCTTGATAAAATATAAATCCAATATAGTTAACCCCTTCTTTATGTAAAGCAAGGGCCTCATCTACACTAGTGATACCACATACTTTAATTTTCATGTTCTCGTTTTTTTAAGTCAGCTACAAATGCAGCAAATGCTGCAGCAGGATCCTCTGTTTTCATAAAATTTTCGCCCATCAAAAATCCATCAAACCCTTCTTTTTTAAGTTCTAGTATGGTAGACACATCACTGATGCCGCTCTCTGCAATTTTAGGCAAATGAGCTGGCAACATTTTAGCAAGTGCAATTGAATGTGCAATATCTACTTCAAATGTTTTAAGGTTTCGGTTATTGATGCCAACCATATCTATGTTATCGCATACATGATCTAACTCCGCTTTGGTGTGAATTTCAAGTAACACTTCAAGTCCGGTATCTTTTGCAACTGCAGCTAGATGCTTAACCTGAGTAGGAGTAAGACAGGCAGCAATTAACAAAATTACTTCGGCGCCATGTGCTTTTGCTTCTATAATTTGATAGGGGTCAATCATAAAATCTTTACGCAAAATGGGTGTTTCATGCACCGTTGCCGCCGATAAATCTTGTAAGGTTCCGCCAAAAAAATCCGTATCTGTTAATACGGAGAGCCCAGAAGCACCATGCGCAGCGTATCCAGCCGTTACAGCTTCTACAGTGGCGCTATCATTAATAATCCCTTTACTAGGCGACTTTCTTTTAAATTCGGCAATGATCCCCGTTTTGCCAGGCATTGTTAAATAAGAAGCCATTGATAAAGCAGGCGCCTTATAAAAAGGCATTTGCTTTAAAACGCTTTCAGCAACAAGTGCTTTTTGTTGTGCTACTTCTTCTTTTTTACGGGCTATTATTTGCTCTAATATATTCATATTATTGAAGCGCTATTAATTGTTGTAAAACTTGATAGGCTTTTTGACTGTCTAAACTATCAACAGCCGCCGCATAGGCGTCCTCATAAGTTGCATACTTATGCGTAGCAAATAATGCAGATGCTGCATTGGCAAGCACTACCGCATTTTGCGCCATCGTTCCTTCCCCTTTTATAATTTTTAAAAATATTGCAGCAGAAGCTTCTACAGTATCCCCTCCTACTAAATCTTCTGGGAAAACAATGCGTTTGCCCAGCGATGTTGCAGAAACAATACGCTCCCCTTTTGCTGTAAATATTTTTGTATCACTCGTTAAAGAAATTTCGTCATAGCCATCAAGTCCATGAATGATGGTATAATTAATACCTTCTTCTTGCAATAAATAATGATAAATTCTAGCCATTTCTAAGCTATAAACCCCAATAAGTTGATGTGCAGGCTTGGCAGGATTTACAAGTGGCCCTAGCATATTAAAAAAAGTACGGACACCCATGTTTTTTCTAATAGGCCCCACTAATTTTAAGGCAGGATGAAAAAGTGGTGCATGCAAAAAACATATATTAGCAGCATCTAACTCCTGTTCTAATTTGGCTTCATCGTTTTTAAAAACATAACCTAGCTGTTCCATAACATTGGAAGATCCACTAATAGTACTGGCGCCATAGTTTCCATGCTTGGCTACTTTTTGTCCAGCACCCGCCACTATAAAACAAGACAGTGTAGAAATATTAAACGTATTTTTTCCATCACCACCCGTACCCACAATATCCAGTAGATCATGTGTTCCTAAATTTACCGGAACCGCGAGTTCAAGTAGTGCATCTCTAAAACCTTGAAGTTCTGCAATGGTAATGCTGCGCATTAAAAACACAGTCATTAGAGAAGCTAATTCGCTATCATTATAGGCACCCGCAGACATAGACAGTAAAAGCTCTTTAGCTGCTTGTCTCGTTAGCGTTTTGTGTTCAAATAAATATTGTAAAATCTTTTTCATTTTAATAACCAGTTTTTAATAACCGTTTCGCCATTTGGTGTTAACACACTTTCGGGATGGAATTGAACACCACAAACATCATACGCAGTATGCTCGATGGCCATAATCAATCCGTTTTCATCGGTGGCTGTTACTTTTAGTGTATTCGGAAAGTTCTTATTTGCAATAACCCAACTATGATAACGTCCTACTTCGATGGTATCTTTTAAACCATTGAATAAATAATTGGTGTTATCAATTTTTATGGGAGTAGCAACACCATGATACACCGTAGTTAAATTTTCTAGTGTAGCACCAAACGCCTCACCAATGGCCTGATGACCAAGGCAAACGCCAAGTATAGATTTAGACGCAGCATACTGCTTAATCAATGGAAGCAGGAGCCCTGCTTCAGATGGAATACCTGGCCCTGGAGACAATATAATTTTATCGTACGCAGCAACTTCTTCAAGCGTAATTTGATCATTTCTAACAACCGTCACTTTTTGATTCGTTATTTTTTCTACGAGGTGTACTAGGTTGTACGTAAATGAATCATAATTATCAAAAACCAATATTTTCATACCAACTACTTTTATATTCCAGCAGCTAAAACCACTGCTCTTTTTAATGCATTTAATTTATTGTTCACTTCTTGCAATTCGCTTTCAGGATTCGATGAAACAACCACGCCAGCCCCTGCTTGATAATACAGCGTATTGTCTTTACTTAAAAAGCTACGAATCATAATGGCATGGTTAAAATTTCCATTAAAGCCAACAAAACCAATGGCACCTCCATAATAGCCGCGTGCCGTTGGCTCCAATCCGTCAATGATTTCTAAGGCCTTAAATTTAGGAGCGCCACTTAAAGTGCCGGCAGGAAATGTTTGTGCTAAAACACTGAAAGGATTTGCATCAATCCCTAATGTGCCTACCACTTCGCTCACCAAATGAATCACGTGCGAATAAAATTTGACCTGCTTGAACTGACTAACCGTTACAGAAGTGCAAGACCTACTTAAATCATTGCGCGCAAGATCAACGAGCATCACATGCTCAGCATTTTCTTTGGCGTCTTCTAATAATTTTGCAGAAAGCGCTTTATCCTCCTCATCATTTCCAGTTCTCTTAAAAGTTCCGGCAATGGGATGCATCACTGCTTTATTGTTTCGGACAATTAACTGCGCTTCCGGTGAGGAACCCATTAATTTATAATCGCCATAATCAAAGAAAAATAAATAGGGTGAAGGGTTAACGCTTCTTAAAGCGCGGTATACATTAAACTCATCTCCTTTAAAGGATTGTTCAAACCTTCTACTGAGTACAATTTGAAAAACATCACCACGTAAACAGTGTTGAATACCTTTTTCTACCATGGCTTTATAGGCCTCGTCCGTTATATTTGACCGCTCTTCACCTACAGGTGTAAATGGAAACTGAGGTACGTCTTTATTTCGAATTAGCGATTCGATGAGTGAGGTATCAACTGCTTCATTGGCTAGTAAATTTTGACAAATAAATAATTCGTCTTTATAATGATCAAATAAAATAACGTACTGATACAATCGGTAACGAATGAGTGGAATATTTGTTTTTTTTGCTTCAGAAAACGAAATCGTTTCAAATAGTGGAATGGCATCAAAACTGGTATATCCAAATAACCCTTGGGCGAAATTCGTTGCTGCGTGCGCATGGGGCAACACTTGATAGCCCTGCATATAGTTCCACAATTGAGTATCAATTTGTGCCCCCGCAACCTCCTTTTTAATAGGATCTTGGTTTGGATATTTAAGTTCTATGGTTTTCGAATCCCTTACTTCAATACCACCTATAGCATTAATACATATAAAGGAGTAGCTGTTTTCTGCAACATGTGCATCGGTACTTTCCAATAAAATTGTGTCTCTAAACCGGTCTCTTAAACGCAGGTAAATACTAACGGGTGTATACACATCCGCTAACATTCTTTTACTTTCTGTTCGTAAATCAATTTTTTTCATAGGATATAAATAAAAAGCCCCGACTTATGGTCGGGGCTTTTGAAATTATTCAAAAAGTAGTGGACGCGCCATTACATTCCCCGATTAGAGTTTGTATGCCCCCACCACTTGTTATTTAATACTTGAATCATTGTTACAAATTTAAGAAATATTAAGCACTAAAGCCCTTTTTTTTCTAGAAAAGGGATTCGGCCACAATTAAATCTTGGGGGCGTGTAATCTTAAGATTACTATACTCCCCTTCTATTAAACGAACTGCATGCCCTGCAGCTTCCACTACGGTAGCTTCATCTGTAAAGCTAGCCTGGTAGGGTTGTTCAAAAGCAGGCAATAATAGGGTACTCAAAAAGGTTTGAGGGGTTTGGATGATTTTAACCAGGTTTCGGTCAACAACCTGGTGCGTATCTCCGGAAATAAGCCTAATGCTATCCGTGGCAGTAACAGCCGGTATTGCCGACCCGTGTACCAGGGCCTGCTCGTAGCATTTTTTAATTAAATCACTAGAAACGAGGCATCTTACCCCATCATGCACAAAAATTACGCCTGGCTCTTTAACTGCCTGTACCCCGTTTTTTACAGAATCAAATCTAGTAGCACCACCCGCAATAAACTGTATATGCGCAAGCTGGGCAGGTTCAAAATAAGTAGCCGCTTCCTCTAAATAAGAAGCAGGTAAAACCAGTACAATTTGAATATCGTAATAGGCATAAAAAAACTGTTGCACGGTATGCCAAATAATGGGCCTTCCTTTCAAATGTAAAAACTGTTTAGGTACGTCCGTACCCATTCTTACACCTGATCCACCCGCAACAATAACTGCCGTTTTTTTCATTGTCATTTATTTATAAATAGCTATTGCAGACTCGCCTTTACTATTTTGAAATGCGCGGTACATACCTGCACTATTAAACACCATGGCCGTATTGCCTTTGGCATCTACACCAATCATTCCACCTTCCCCATTAAGTGCCATCAATTTTTCGTGCACGACTACTTCCATAGCTGCTTGTAAACTAAGGCCTTTATATTCCATGAGGCAGCTAACATCGTAAGCCGCAACTGATCTGATAAACATTTCACCATGGCCCGTACAACTAATAGCACAGGTTTTATTATTGGCATAAGTACCACTTCCAATAATGGGACTATCACCAATACGTCCATATTTTTTGTTGGTCATACCGCCTGTAGAAGTTGCGCCAGCAATATTTCCAAAACTATCACATGCTACAGCACCAACGGTTCCAAATTTTTTATCTTTTAATAATTCCTCTAGGTGATGATTGGTATGATCTAGTGAATAGGAATCAGAATCGCGTATAGCCTTCCACTGATCATATCTAAATTGAGAATAAAAATATTCATCGGGTGCTAAAACCACACCTTGCTTGATAGCAAAATCATTGGCACCTTTCCCACTTAAAAAAACGTGATTGCTGTTACGCATCACTTCGGTTGCGAGCTGAATAGGGTTTTTAACATTGCGAACAGCAGCGACGGCACCTGCCTCTAATGTAGCGCCGTCCATAATGGCAGCGTCCATTTCTTGCAATCCTTTTTTGGTAAACACACTACCCTTTCCAGCGTTGAATAAAATATTATTTTCTAGCGTAAAAATAGATGCCTGAATCGCATCCACTGCTGTACCGCCATTTTGTAAAATGGCATAACCAGCATCCAAAGCTTCTTGAAGACCGTTTTGGTAAGCTTGTTCTAATTCAGGAGACATATCTTCCTTTAAGATAGTACCTGCTCCTCCATGTATAACCAATGAAAAATGTTGCATAGTTTACTATTTAATTAAGCCAATAGTAGTTTACATTCAGCAAGTAAACGCGTTTTATTAATAGCCGCGGTACCAACTTCTTCACAAACAAGTCCACCCGCAATATTGGCCATTTCGGTAGCGAGTTCAATATTTTTTGTTGCTGCAAATACAAGCGATGCAACTGCAATAACGGTATCACCTGCGCCACTTACATCTGCGATGGATCTTACATGGGTAGGAATAATTTTTGCAGTATCACCGGTATCATAAAACATTCCTTTTTCTGATAAAGTGATGAGCGATATTTGATGTGCTAAATGCGTTTGAAGTGCTGCATGTACCGCTCTTAAATTTTCGAGCGTAACAGCAGCTATAGGTACTTGCAACCCTTCTTTTACTTCTTTTAAATTGGGTTTAAAAAGCGTCACACCTTTGTATGCTAAAAAGTTATTTTTTTTAGGATCCACCGACATGACAATATTTCGAGCTGTACAAACAGCAATGGCTGCCTCAATAAATGTTGGCGTTAACACCCCTTTATCGTAATCTTCAAATATGACTACATCCGGATGTTTTGCATCTAAACAAGCGGTAAATTTTTGAAGTAACGCGGCTTCAATATCATGATTAATAGGCGTTGTAATTTCTGCATCTAAGCGCATCATTTGTTGATTGCGACTCATCACACGGGTTTTGTTAGTGGTCATGCGGGAAGCATGTGTAAGTAAATAACTCGTGTCAATATGTTCTGCTTCAAATAATGATTGGAGTAAAGCACCATCTGCATCTGAACCAATTACGGATACGATGGTTGTTTGTGCACCTAGTGCAACTGTGTTTAATGCTACATTGGCAGCACCACCCACGCGGTGTTCTTTACGCTGTAATGCCACAACCGGCACGGGCGCTTCTGGAGATATACGGTCTACCTGACCCCACCAATAAGTGTCAAGCATAACGTCTCCAATGATTACAACTTTTAGCTTGCTAAAGTCAATGAAAAGTTGGTCAAAATTTGTCATGTTTATTTTTTATTACTTCGCACTGCAAGGTAATACAAAGGAATGCCTAATAGTGCAATAATGAGCCCAGGCCATGTAAAATTAGGCTTATAAATGATCAATAATACACAAAACAGGGTCCCCATTAAAACATAAATTGCCGGTAAAACAGGATAACCTACCGCTTTATATGGACGCTCCATTTCTGGGCGTTTTTTGCGTAAAATAAAGATGCCTATAATGGTTAAAACATAAAATATCACAACAATAAAGGAAACCATATCTAATAGGTCGCCATATTTACCACTTAAACATAATAATGCAGCTACTAAACACTGTGCCCACAAGGCCCACTCAGGTACCGCATTTTTATTAAGGGTAGATGCTTTCTTAAAAAACAAACCGTCTTGCGCCATCGTATAATAAACCCTTGCACCTGCTAATATCAATCCATTGTTACAGCCAAACGTGGAAATCATAATCATAACTGCAATAACATAGGTGCCTATATTTCCAAAAATAGCATTGGCAGTAGATACGGCTACCCTATCTGCGGGTGCGTGTGCGATATCATTTAATGGAAGTACACTGATATACATGAGGTTCGCAGATACATAAATAATAGTAACAATGAGTGTACCTAAAAATAAACTGAGTCCAATATTGCGTTTTGGATTTTTAATTTCTCCTGCAATAAATGTCACGTTGTTCCATGCGTCACTACTAAATATAGAACCCACCATAGAAGCCGCGATGGCACCAAAAATAGCAAGACCAATAACGGGTGTAGTGCTATTGTCCGCGGCAATGGATTTCATAGACCAAGCATCCTGCCAATTGGCATTCCAAATTTCTGATTTAGCAGCAAGTAAAAAACCAAATCCAATAAGTCCAAAAAGAGAAACAAGTTTGGTTACCGTAAATGTGGTTTGAATGAGTTTACCACCCTGTACTCCTTTGGTATTGATATAGGTTAATAAAATAATAATGGCAATTGAAACAAACTGTGCTGGATAAATTTTTAGCACCCCAGCCTGAAAGATAATATTGGCATCCGTCATTTCTAAAGCGGGAAAAAAGTAACCCGCAAATTTGCTAAATGCGACTCCAACTGCTGCAATGGTACCCGTTTGAATCACTGAAAAAAAACTCCAGCCGTATAAAAAACCAAGCAGTGGATTGTATGACTCTTTTAAGTACACATACTGTCCCCCTGCTTTTGGGAACATAGCACTAAGCTCCCCATAACTTAAAGCCGCTGTAAGGGTCATAAAGCCTGTTATAAGCCAAACAACCACCAGCCACCCTGCCGAGCCCACATTACGTGTAATATCGGCACTTACAATAAAGATACCAGAACCAATCATACTACCAGCCACAATCATGGTGGCATCCAGCAAACCTAGTGATGGTTTAAAAGTGGGTGTCGTTGTACTCATAAAAAAAAGTTCTGTTGGTTAAAACAGAACTTCAAGATAATTAAAAAAATAAGAAATTAGATGCCTATTTTTTTGCTTTATACAATTCATTTAAACCTTTTACAAGGTCTGCAGTAATATCGTAAGCGGTGTCTTTGTAATACATAGAAAGCATATCCGAATTGTTACCTAAAATAAAGGCATAGCCTTTAGCTTTATTGTATTCAGCTAAATAATCGGTAATTTTTTTCTTTACGTCTTGTAGCTTTTTCATGCTCTCATCCTGCATTTCATTATTCATCATTTGCTCTTTGCTCTTAAAGGTCTTATCCATTTGCTGAAGCTCCTGTTGCCTTGCATTAACTTCTGCTTCAGTCATGCTTTGACCATTTTTTTGCAATTCTTGGTACTTGGCTGTAAATACTTCTTTTAATTGATTGAGCTCGTTGTTGTTTTTTTGCGCCTTGGCCTGAATTGAATTACTTACTTCTTTGTAGTAATCAAATTGAGATTCTACTGAATCGATTTCAAAATATGCAATTCTAAAATCACCAGCAGCCACAGATTTAGAGCCAGAAACTACCGCTGGCTTACTGCCGCTAAATTGAAAATAAAATAAAACTGCAACGGCAATTCCTAAAATAACATTTATAACGGTATTGATATTTTTCATGTAACGAATTTAGCGTTTTTATACATTAAATGTAAAAGTAGGAAGTGTTGGCTTCCTACTTTTACAAATTATTAAGATTATTCGGGTATTATTCTTCCTCATCAAAGCTCATCGCTTCGCGAGTGGTAGCTAATACTTCATATTCTTCTTTACTTCCTACAATCATGTTCTCGAACTCTTTTTGTCCGGTACCTGCAGGAATCAAATGACCTGTAATTACATTTTCTTTAAGACCTAACATCAAGTCTTTTTTACCTTGTATTGCCGCTTGGCTTAATACTTTGGTGGTTTCTTGGAATGAAGCCGCAGAGATCCAACTTCTAACACCAAGAGACGCTTTAGTAATACCCAGTAATACTGGTGTAGCCGTTGCAGGTTTTGCATCACGTACTTCCACTAGCTTTCTGTCCGAACGACGAAGAATTGAATTCTCTTCGCGTAGTTCTCTTAATGTTATAATTTGACCAGCTTTGTACGTTGCACTTTCGCCAGCTTCTGTAACTACTTTTTTATCATAGATACGGTCATTTTCTTCGATAAAGTCAAAT